>JAHEXZ010000090.1 GCA_023251835.1 Bacteroidota bacterium
TTCCCGGCTTAACAAAATAAGACCTTTTGAAAAAATAAACCCGAATGCTTTATTAGAAAATGTTTTAAGTGAAATGGCGGGTTCAATAAATGAATCAGGTGCAATAATTAAAATTGATGAACTGCCTTCAATTAACGGGGATCCTGTTTTGATAACTCAGCTCTTCAGGAATCTTATTTCAAATGCAATAAAATTTAGAGATAACAGCAGAAAATCTGAGGTATTTATATCCGGTAAAAAAACAGATGAAGGATTTTTGTTTTCTGTAAAAGATAATGGAATTGGTATAGCTAAAGAATATTATGAGAAGATATTTGTAATGTTTCAACGTTTTTACCCAAGAGATAAATATCCCGGAAGTGGTATGGGGCTTGCAATTTGCAAAAAAATTGTAGAACAGCATGGCGGTAAAATATGGGTTGAATCAGAAATAAATAAGGGCTCTACATTTTATTTTACTATTAAATAGATAAGAGAAATTTTCAAAATAACTTCGACAAAAGAAATATGATTCATTTTCAAATTGCCACCCACAGTCTTCGACAAACTCTGACTGACCGCGCGCGAGTCATATTGAGCTTGTCGAAATATGTGCGTGGATTGAGGAAGTTATTTTGAAAACTTTACTAATATTAACAAACTACCGATGGATGAAAAAATTAAAATACTGATTATTGAAGATAATCCGGGAGATTTACGTTTGATAACTATTTATTTAAAAGAGTTCTTCGGTGACAAGTATATTTCTGAAAACTCTGATTATTTATGGAAAGGTATAGAGTTGCTTTCAAAGGGCACATATGATATAATTATTCTTGATCTCTCTCTGCCTGATAGTTTCGGTCTGAATACGTTTAAAAAAGTTTATGAACATAGTCCTAAAATTCCAATTATTGTTCTTACCGGACTTGAAGATGAATCAATAGGAATTAATGCAATGAAACTGGGGGCACAGGACTTTTTAGTTAAAGGAAATATAAAAGGTAAAGATTTGAGTCGTTCCATTAACTATAGCATTGAACGTTTTAAACTTTTAAAGGCGTTATCTGAAAATGCTAAAAAACTGGAAGAAAAAACGCTGGATTTATTAAACGAACAGATTAAATTGGCAAATGCTCAAAAGCTGGCTCGCCTTGGTAGTTGGGAATGGGATATTGCCAAAAATTCAATTACCTGGTCTGATGAACTGTACAGGATCTTTGGGTTGCAAAAAAACGAGTTTGCCGGTACTTTTGAACAATATATTAATCTTATACATCCTGCCGACAGAGACTGTGCCAAAAATATCATAGAAGAGTCGTGTCGTACTTTAAAACCTTTTAATTTTCATCATAAGGTTGTTTATAAAGATAAAGCAGTGAAAATTATTCATTCTGTAGGTGAGATAATAACTAATGAAGATAACAAAGCTATCAAAGTGGTTGGTACTGCCCAGGATGTTACGGAATTATTTCATAAAGAGGAACTGGAGAAGTTAGTGCTTGCAGCTACACAATCGTATAATTCAGTAGTTATTTTTGACAGAGAACAAAAAGTAGAATGGGTAAATGAAGGTTTTACAAGACTTACCGGTTATACTTTATCTGATATCAAGAACAAGTCGATTGGTATTTTAAGAGGAAATGATAACCGCGGTATTGCCCAGCAAAAAACAGTTCTTGATACTATTTTAAAAGACAAAAAGCCTGTCACTTATGAAAATATTAATTATACAAAGCAAGGCAATGAGTATTGGGTAATTACAACAGCCACTCCTATACTTGGAAAAGATGGTGAGGTAGAACGGGTTATTGCCATTGAATCAGATATCTCTTTAAGAAAAAAAATAGAAGAAGAACTCGTTGAAGCTAATAAAATAGCAGAACAATCGCTTAATAAAGTAAACAAAACTCTTGACCAGCTCATAAAAGCTAAAAAACAACTGGAAGAGTCTATGAAAGTAAAAGAACAATTCATGGCCAATATGAGTCATGAAATAAGAACACCAATGAATGCTATTGTTGGCTTTACTGATTTACTTCTTAAAACCCAACTTACTACCGAACAAAAACAATATGTTGATGCAGTTAAAACTTCCGGAAAAAATTTATTGGTAATCATCAATGATATACTTGATTTTTCTAAAATACAATCAGGAAAATTTGTATTCGAACAAATAAAATTCCGTTTATCCCAGGTAGTATCCTCAATCACAGAGTTAATGCTTCCTAAAGCTAATGAGAAAAAAATTCGTTTGTCTGCTATTATTGATCCTAAAATTTCTGATTGCCTGCTTGGGGACCCAATGCGTTTGAATCAAATTATTTTAAACCTGCTTGGAAATGCTATTAAGTTTACAAAAGAAGGTGAAGTTAAAATTACAGTTAACCTGCTTAAGGATACAAATGATATAGTTAAACTATCATTTGCCGTGAGCGACACAGGGATAGGTATTCCTAAAGATAAACAGGTAATGATTTTTGAAGGATTTTCACAGGTAAGTAATGAAACAACCAGAAAATATGGTGGTACAGGATTGGGCCTTGCTATTGCAAAACAGTTAGTAGAATTGCAGGATGGTACTATTGCTGTTGAAAGCGAATTGGATAAAGGCTCTACATTCACCTTTATTCTTGAGTTTAAGAAGGATCTTCATCCGGAGGTTAAAAACAATAAAAATGATACCGTACTTCCGGAAAGTACAGACGAGTTAGAAGGAACACGAATACTTCTTGTAGAGGATAATTTAATGAATCAAATACTTGCCAAAAAAATATTAAGTGATTGGAAGTGTAATGTAACTGTTGCAGAAAATGGCCTGGTTGCAATTGATAAATTAACCGAAAATGATTTTGACCTGATATTAATGGATATACAAATGCCCGAAATGGATGGCAACGAAGCAACACGTTATATTCGAAGTAAATTCTCTCCTCCAAAATCCGGGGTGCCTATTATGGCTATGACTGCTCATGCACTGGCTGGTGAAGCAGAAAAATGTTTAAAAGTCGGAATGAATGAGTATATATCTAAGCCTTTTGATGCAAAAGTATTGTATGCTAAGATGCTTTCCATACTTAAGAAAGAGCCGGTAATAAAATAAATTTAAATCTATTATACATGGAAACAAAAACTATAAAACATATTGACCTTACCTATTTGAAACAACTCTCCAACGGAAGCAATGAATTTATTAAAGAGATGATAGCAGTTTTTATTGAACAAACGCCAATAGAGATCAGTAATCTTGAAAAACATTTAAATTCTAAAGATTGGAAATCATTGAGAAGCACTGCACATAAAATGAAACCCTCATTTTCATTTATGGGGATAAAAGAACTGGAGAGTGTTGTAAAATTAGTGGAAGAATATGCTGCTAATGAAACAAATTTTGATTTACTTCCGGGAATGATTGAAAAAATAAAAACCGTTTGTACAGAAGCGATTGAAGAACTTGCTGTAGAAAAGATCCTTTTTGTTTGATTTTCTCTAATGTACTGAATCTTTGCTCCATAAATCCAAAATTGTTCGTTCACAGAAAAATGGATGGTGTTTACAGAAAAAATAAGCATTCAGATGAGCTTGCTTTCGTAACAATCTGGTAAAAAGACAGTGCAGATTAAAAAATAATATAGCTTTTTTCCCTAATCTGAGTTATGTGTAAAGAGGTTTGAGGCAGCTATTTTATTTCTCCGCAGTAGTATTATTCTGCTATATCTTTAAACAGTATCAACCATTAAATGGATTTATTTGACGAAAATAAATTATTTTCTTTTAAACATACTGTAATATTATATACAAATTCAAGCATTGGAAAACATGGAAACTGTGGCAAAACTGTCTAAATCTCTAGGAGAGGAAGATACTATATTAGCATCACCGGTGCAGGATTTGGCTTCCGATAAAAAAAAATCGGGCATAAAGTCTTCTGTGAAAGATAAAGATATTACCATCTTTCTTGTTGATGATGATATCTTATTTTTGAAAGCATTAGAACACTCAATAATCAGCAAATTGCCTTCTGTTACCATAAAATCTTTTCAGACAGGTGAAGCTTGCCTTCAACAAATGAAGCAGAAGCCAGAGGTTATTATTCTTGACTATTACCTCAACTCAACAGTACCTTATGCCTGGGATGGTTTAACTATTTTAAAACAATTAAAGAAAATTAGTTCCAAAACTAAAGTCATTATGTTGTCAGCTCAGGATAGTCTTGATGTTGCAGTTAAATGTATTGATAATGGCTCTTTTGATTATATATCTAAAAGCGAATCGGCTTTTGTAAAAATAAATAATGTGTTATCCAATATTATTGAAGATATTAAAGTAAATAATAAAAGTATAAAGCCTTATCAGATCGTTAGTGTGGTTATTATTATCATTTTAATGATAGCTTTCCTGTTAAAATAGAAATTAAAACATGAAATACAATGAAAATCCTGGTTGTTGAAGACGATAAATTAATGCTCAAAGCTATTGTGCATAATTTAAATAATAAAGGTTATGAAACACTGACTGCCGAGGATGGATTTCGGGCACTTGATATGATTCAGAAAGAAGAAATTGATTTAATCATAAGTGACATTATGATGCCTAATATTTCTGGTCTGGCACTTCTTAATTTATTGAAGCAGTTCTATTATAATAATATACCTGTTATTCTTGTCTCCGCGTTAGATAAAGGAGATATTATTACACGTTCATTAGGCTTGGGAGCTACTGACTTTGTAACTAAACCAATTGATTTCGACAGGTTGTTTCAGCTTATTGATAAATACACTAAGGTAAGTCCATGACTGAGTATATTTCTAATAAATAAAAAACATGAAGACTGTATTTCCGTCCATAGAAAAAATTGGTATACGAACAGGAATTGTCACATTCATAGCACTCGTTGCCTATTTTATGATAATGAAATGGCTTGGCCTTTCGCTTATTCTTGAATTTCGTTTTTTTAACTTCGTAATTTTAGCTCTTGGAATTTGTTATGGAATAAATAAATTCAAACATGATTCACATGAAACCGATTTTTATCTGAAAGGCTGGGGACAGGGAATCTATATTTCAGCCGTTGCAGTTGTCTTATTTGCATTATTTATGAGTATTTATATAAACTACTTTGATGAGCCATTACTTGAACGTATCAGACGAACTACACCTATCGGAACAAGTGCAACCGGGCTTCATATATTTTTTGCTGTTTTAATGGAAGGTATGGCTTCTGCAGCAGTTATTACTCTTGCAGCAATGCAGTACTTTAAATCTGTAGGAAAACCTAAGCACCATACAACTGCAGGCGAATAAACGCTATTGCCCCAGCTGTCTCAGACATTTCCAAATAATATTTAAATCATTTAAAACCCTATAATCCTTTGAATAAGCTAAAAGCAGGCGATTTCTGAGGCTGGTTGTACTGTTTTTCATATCTATTGCATCTATTGGGGAAAGAACAGAAGGTTTAAGTTTAGGTAAATGTTCATTTATTTCTTTCCCATATCCAACCCATGATTTAAGATTCGCCAATACTGAAAATATATTTTTAATAAACCCTGTTTTATTTCGCTGTAATGCTATCAAAACAGGGCTTCCCGTTATAAAAAGAAAACATAAAAAAATATCAGTTAATCGTTTGTTTCGTTTATTTTTTGGTTTAGTAATTGAGTTTACATCTATAATATAAAGGTCACCAGCCGTATCAATCGAATTACTTCCAATAATGGATAAGCTCTCAGGAGGGGCTATTTTAAAATCTACATTAGCCGAAACAAGTGTATGCATATAATCAATAATATCCTGTGATGAAATATCGCGTGAACAAAAAATTACTTCATTGATAGTATATATTGAAATGATTTCTTCTATTTGATCGATGCTGCCGATATAATTTGTATCTCCACTCTCAGCATGGTCGATACTTACAAATCCGAGAAAGCTGTAATTAATATTTGTTTGTTTAAGTAGTTCGTCAACACGTTTAAATTCTTTCTGTTGGCCAATAATAGCAATACGTTTACTCTTATCCGGATTTAAATTGAAAGCTTTTATTCCCATTGCATGAAGAAGAAGTCTGGATATAAGATAAGAGAGCACCACCCATCCCATACCCAGCAAAATCAAAGCTCTGGAAAAACGATATGCTTCTGGCAGCAATGAATATCCAATTAGGATGATGCCTGTGCCAATTAGCACCCCCCTGAAAATATGAAATAAACGTACCGGCTTATCATAACCTCCGCTCAGATAAATAGTAAACATCCATATTATAATGTATGCCGGAAATGCAATCGCAATAAGAGAATCAGAATAGGAACCTCCCTCAATGAACTTAAAATGTTTTTCATATTGATCTTTGATAAAAAATAATCCCATCAATATAAATGCGAAATCAAATGCTGGTAAAGCAATAGATTTTAAAAATCTGACTCCTATTGCAGCTCCTGCACGAATATATATAGCAAAGTTGATGAGGAAAGAGAAAAGCTTTGCATTATTTTGAGAAAAGTGTTTTTGAGCAAATATGACCATTGCCCTGTAAAATACAAACACGTAATTAATCGTACTTTTCTTGGTACTTTCTCCTTTGTAATGAATAATACGTGTTTCAGGATAATAGTAATTTTTGTACCCCCCAAGGATGATCCTATACGAAAGGTCTATATCTTCACCATACATGAAAAAAGTCTCATCCAGCAAGCCAATTTTATCCAGGGCAGTTTTCCGTAGTAACATAAAAGCACCTGAAAGAATTTCTACTTCATGTGTTTTGTTTTTATCAAGATAGCCCAAATGGTATCTGCCAAAGGTTTCTGAATGTGGAAAAAGTCTGGAAAATCCAAATATCTTATAAAAAGCAACAGTGGGAGTGGGTAATCCTCTTTTGGACTCTGGCAAAAATTTACCCTTTCCATCCAGCATCTTTACACCAAGACTACCTGCATCCGGATGCGAATCCATGAAAGTAATTACTTTTTCAAAAGTGTCCTCTTCCACTACAGTATCAGGATTGAGTAGCAGAATATATTCGCCTTTCGCAATACGGATAGCCTGATTATTGGCATAAGAGAAGCCTGTATTTTTTTTGTTTTCAATAAGCTGTACATCAGGAAATTTTTCTTTGACCATCGGTACCGAACCATCTACAGAATTATTGTCTACTACAAAAATTTCAGTACTTAGCTTTTTAGCAGCTTTATGCACCGAGTGTAAACACTGTTCCAGAAAATGTTGTACGTTATAGTTGACTATGATTACAGATAGCTTCATTTGTTTAATATACCAATGTACCGATGTATATCCTCACATCACTTAACCTGTAATAAATTTTCGTAAAGTGTACGATTGATAATTGAGCGGCCAAGCGTAATTTCATCAGCATACTCTAATTCATCACCAATTGAAATGCCGCGTGCAATAGTACTTATAGTGAGCTTATATTCTTTCAAACGTTTATAAATATAGAAGTTAGTGGTATCTCCTTCCATAGTGGTGCTTAAAGCCATTATTATTTCTTTAATTTCGCCTGTAGATACTCTTTGTATAAGTGTTTCAATATTCAAATTGCCTGGCCCGATGCCATCCATAGGAGAAATAATTCCACCTAATACATGGTATACACCACGGTATTGCTGGGTATTTTCAATGGCCATAAAATCTCGGATGTCTTCTACTACGCAAATGATGCTACGATCCCGGTGAGGGTTGGAACAAACTTCACATAAGATAGTGTCAGATACATTGTGGCAGCTTTCGCAATAGCGTAGTTCTGAACGTAACTTTAAAAAAGCACTACTAAATTGTTCTACTTCGTTTTTATTTTGCTTCAGTAAATGCAGTACAAAACGTAATGCAGTACGTTTACCTACTCCCGGCAGTTTGCTGAATTCATTTACTGCATTCTCTATTAATCTTGATGAAAAATTCATGGATTCAAAAATACGTTTTTTTAGCGAATTTTGTATTACAGTTTATAAGCCCCTGAATGTGTATTTTTGCTCGTTGGGAGTTTCTGATCAAATTCGTAGAGTGATAAAGCAGGTAATTAATAATTAAATAATGAAATTTCATCGTAGCCTTGTTCAAGCTGTAGTTCAGACCTTACAACAAATATTTGTTGAAGGTATTTATGCTGATAAAGCTGTGGGGCAGGTATTGAAACAAAATCCCCGCTGGGGAGCGCGTGACAGGCGTTTTATTGCTGAAACTACTTATGAAATGGTAAGATGGTGGAGAAAACTTGTTGTAATATATACAGATAAGGAGAAAGTAGAAGTCCCCGATTATTATAAATTGTTTGCTGTAGAACAGATTCTGAAAGGTATTGATTTGCCTGCATGGGAAGAGTTTATTGATATTGATAAGAACCAGATTTTGAAAAAAGCCAAGGACGTTGATTTGACCAGAAAGTATCGTGAATCCATTCCCGATTGGTTGGATGAGCTTGGGGTTAATGAATTGGGAGAGGCTGTATGGACAAAGGAAATACATGAACTAAATAAAGAAGCCCGGGTAGTATTACGTATAAACACACTTAAAATTTCGAGCGAAAGTCTTGCCCCAAAACTGCTATCGCAAAATATCGAAATAGAAGCATTAAGCGCCATTTCTCCTCTGTGGGGAGAGGTAAATGAAGGAGCGTTTATTGTTAAACGCCAAAACCTTACTCATATAAATGAATACAAACAAGGATTATTTGAAATACAGGATGCCTCCTCCCAGTTAGTTGCTCCGTTTTTACAGCTAAAGGAAGGATTGACTGTTATAGATGCCTGTGCAGGTGCCGGTGGAAAATCACTGCATATTGCGGCACTGATGAAAAATAAAGGTAAAATTATTTCGATGGATGTGGAAGAGCGTAAATTAGTAGAACTAAAAATACGTGCTGACAGGGCAGGAGCAAGCATAATACAAACTCAATTAATTAATAGCTCCTCAGTTAATAAGCTGAAAAATACGGCCGATAGATTACTATTGGATGTCCCTTGTTCCGGATTGGGTGTACTACGCAGAAATCCTGATGCAAAATGGAAATTATCGCTGGAATTTATTGAGCAAATAAAAAAAATACAGCAGGAAATTATTTGCAGTTATTCACAAATGCTCAAATCTGGTGGAATAATGGTATATGCTACCTGTAGCATTTTGCCTTCTGAAAATCAAAAACAGGTAGAACAATTCCTGGATAAGAATAAAAACACTTTTGAGTTTATTGAAGATAGAAAAATTACGCCAAGCAATGGTTTCGATGGATTTTATATGGCGGCAATTAAAAGAGTATAATAAAATTATTAAACAATAAAACAACAAAGCAGTTTCTAAAACCACTTTGTTGTTTTATTCAAATCTTACTTTGTTATCACAACCCTTTGTTTGGTCATTTGATTACCGTTAAAGCCAACAATGAAGTAAACACCATTGCTTAAATTCGTAATATTTATAGTGTATTTATTTGTGCTATTCAACATAAATTGTTGAACAGTTTGGCCTAACCCATTTAAAACAGAATATGTTCCCCCTTCTGTTGATTGAATGGTAATTGTATTACTGCTGGGGTTTGGATAAACCATAAATTGGTCAGTATTATTTGTGCTACTATTAATTCCGGTTGAATTCATATTTACGCAGGCAGAGGTATCGGTACAGCCATTTAAAGTAATGTTTACTGCATAATCTCCATTCATAGTTACCGTATAATTCTGGTTTGTTTCACCGGAAATAGCGGAGTAACTACTGTTACAATCTAACCATTGATATGTTGCTCCACTTTGGTTTGCTGAGAGAACAGAACCATTTAAATTTGTTGTTACATCAGGCATTGGATTTACAGTAAGCATAGTAACGATAATACTGTCACACCCCAAAGAAGATTGTAGCGTATCATTATAGGTGCCAGCAGTAGTATAACTGTGTCCATTAATTATGTAAGAACCGTTTGTACAAATTGTCTGAGGGTTATTGTAGCTGCTTGGATTTACAGTAAGCATGGTAACAATAACACTATCGCAGCCTAAAGCAGTTTGAAGCGT
Source organism: Bacteroidota bacterium (assembly GCA_023251835.1). Classification (GTDB taxonomy): domain Bacteria; phylum Bacteroidota; class Bacteroidia; order 2-12-FULL-35-15; family 2-12-FULL-35-15; genus 2-12-FULL-35-15. The sequence continues at coordinate 10,002 of JAHEXZ010000090.1, forward strand.
ATCATAATAGTTACCCGTAGTTGTGTAAGTATGCCCATTAAATGTGTAAGAATTGCCTGCACAAATAGTTTGAGGATTATTATTTATATACGCTTGATTTACCGTAAGCATAGTAACTATAACACTATCACAGCCTAAAGTAGTTTGAAGCGTATCATAATAGTTACCCATAGTTGTGTAAGTATGCCCATTAATCATATAAGAATTATTTGAACATATTGTTTGAGGATTGTTGACTGTGTAAATAGGATTTACACTAAGCATAGTAACAACAATACTATCGCAGCCTAAAGAAGATTGCAATGTGTCATTATAGTTGCCGGCATTAGTATATGAATGCCCGTTGATCATATAAGAACCAGTTGCACAAATAGTTTGAGGGTTGTTAATAGTATAAACTGAATTTACTGTAACAACTACTGATGTGCGGATTGCGCTTGCAGCACAGGTACTATCTTGTACATAATAAGTTGTATTTGTTGTTAGTACAGGTGTTGTATAATTTGCTCCTCCTCCCAGATAGTTACCATTAGTGGCAGCATCATACCAGCCAAGTGTACCTGTTCCCGTGGCAGATAACGATGCTGTGGTGCCGCTGCAAGCGGTTTTGTTTGCTGATGTTGGTGCTGTAGGAGGAACACAATTGGTGTTACATACAAAACTGGTTTTATCTATAGTTGTACCATCACCTAATTCCCCATCAACATTATTTCCTGTAACACAAAAAGATATTCTATCTGATTTTAACCCGATGGTATGATAGCTATAATTGCCAGCAGCAATATTTATCCACGTATCTGTTCCTATTTGTGCAGGAATACTACTGTCAGTGGTGTTTCCATTGCCATAAGCCCCCCAATTGGCTCCCCAGGCCCAATGGGTTCCATCGGATTTTATTCCATGACTACGCCATGCCCCTGTAGTAATACTAATCCATTTATTATCTGTTCCTATTTGTATGGGAGTAGTTTGATATGTAGTGGTACCATCTCCTAATTGGCTTGACCCGTTAGCTCCCCATGCCCAAAGTGTGCCATCTGCTTTTAAACCAAGAATATGATCTTCAGCTCCGGTTATACTAATCCATTTATTGTTCGTTCCAATCTGTAAAGGGTTGGGACTGGCTGTGTACGTTCCATCACATAATTGACCATACCAGTTGGCCCCCCATGCCCAAAGTGTGCCATCTGACTTCAATGCAAGGCTATTGTAAGACGCTGCTGCAACACTTATCCAATCGTTATCTGTTCCTATTTGTACAGGGCTGGGGCGGTTGGTGGTAGTTCCATCACCCAATTCTGAATCGCCATTATATCCCCACGCCCAAAGTGTGCCGTCTGATTTTAATCCCAGTGTATGGCTCCAGCCTGCAGCAATGCTTATCCAGTTATTATCTGTTCCTATTTGAACAGGGCTGCTCGTGTCTGAAGTCGTTCCTAATCCTAACTGTCCGTTGTCATTTCTTCCCCATGCCCAAAGTGTGCCATCCGATTTCAAGCCTACGCTATATCTTGAGCCGCCATCAATGCTTATCCATTTTGTATCCGTTCCAATTTGAACAGGGCTGGTTCGGTTTGTATTTGTTCCATCGCCCAATGTTCCATAAAGATTATCTCCCCATGCCCAAATGGTTCCATCTGATTTCAAACCAAGGCTATGTTTATTACCGGCTGCTACGTTTAGCCAAACATTAAGAGGACTACTGGTTTGTGTGGGTACCGCTTTGTCTATGGTGGTACCATCTCCCAATGCCCCAGCTATATTATATCCCCATGCCCACAGTGAACCATCTGCTTTTAAACCCAAGCTGTGTTCTGCGCCTGCTGAAATGTTTACCCAATTTGTACCTGTTCCAATTTGTACCGGACTGCTTTGAACAAGAAACGTGCTATCGCCTAATTGCCCGTTAAAATTCCCTCCCCACGCCCAAAGAGTACCATTTGATTTTAAACCAAGTGAATGGTAATATCCCCCGGAAATACTTACCCATTTATTATCCGATCCTATTTGTACAGGGCTGGTTTTATCAGTAAGGGTACCATCTCCTAATTCTCCATTGCCATTAAAACCCCATCCCCAAAGTGTTCCATCCGACTTCAGCCCAAGGCTGTATGTGGATCCTGCCGCAATACTTACCCATTTGTTATCTATTCCTATTTGAATAGGGCTGCTTTGACCTGTTGTAGTTCCATCACCTAATCGTCCATTGCCGTTAAATCCCCATGCCCAGAGCGTACCGTCAGATTTTAAGCCAAGTGTATGAAAAAGACTTGCTGAAATACTAACCCATTTGTTATCTGCTCCTATTTGTACAGGGCTGGTTTTATTTATAATTGTCCCATCTCCCAATTCTCCATTACCATTATACCCCCATGCCCAAAGTGTACCATCTGACTTTAAGGCATGTGTATGATATTTTCCTGCAGCAATGCTTACCCAATTATTATCTGTTCCTATTTGTACCGGGATAGTTTTATCTACAATTGTTCCATCGCCCAGTTCTCCATTACCATTAAACCCCCATGCCCATAAAGTGCCATCTGATTTTAATCCAAGAGTATGATAACTACCCGCTGTAACACTTACCCAATTATTATCCGTTCCAATTTGTACTGGACTTGCTTTATCTATGATAGAACCATCACCTAACTCTCCATTACCATTATATCCCCATGCCCAAAGAGTTCCTTCTCTGATTTCGAAAGTCCGGTAGGCTTCATTTCCTGACAACATTCGTAAGTAGTTCGCCCTGTAAGCAACAGATTTTTTAGTGTTAGTACGGTTGGTTTGCGCATTTGTGATTAGCGATAACAATGCAAACAATGAAATAAGGAGGGAAGTACGTTGTTTTCTCATGTGTATTATTTGTTTTTTTATATAATTTTTGTCATTCAATTTTTTGACGAATGTATAACAAAAAAGAATATGGAAATAAAATTTGCATAATTACGCTCTTAAAATTTTTTGTTTAATGATTATTGAATGCTCCCAACATGTGTCGGGATAAACCCAGTTAGTTGAAGTATACAAAAAGAGACTACCTCAATTTTTGAAATAGTCCTTTCAACCAGAAAGATATGTTCACTTGCTATATATGTATCACCTCCCCATAAGCAGCAGCAGCAGCTTCCATAACAGCTTCGCTCATGGTAGGATGAGGATGCACCGTTTTTATCAACTCGTGCCCGGTAATTTCCAATTTACGCACTGCCACAATTTCTGCAATCATTTCTGTTACATTCGCACCAATCATGTGTGCACCAAGTAACTCTCCATATTTAGCATCAAATACGAGTTTTACAAAACCTTCTTTTGCTCCTGCTGCACTTGCTTTACCGCTTGCTGAAAATGGAAATTTACCAATCTTTAGTTCATAACCTGCTTCTTTTGCTTTGGCTTCGGTGTATCCTACTGATGCAATTTCCGGCTGGCAATAGGTACATCCGGGAATATTCTTATAATCTAATGCTTCCGGTGAATGGCCTGCAATTTTTTCCACGCAAATAATACCTTCTGCTGATGCAACGTGCGCTAACGCCTGCCCACCAACGCAATCACCAATAGCATAATAACCCGGAATATTAGTTTGATAAAACGGATTGGTTAATATCTTCCCTTTATCTGTAGCAATACCCACTTCTTCCAATCCTATATTTTCAAGATTAGCCTGTATACCAACTGCAGAAAGAACTATATCACATTCCACAGTTTCTTCACCTTTTTTTGTTTTTATCTTAACTTTGCAATTATTACCTTTTGTATCAACACTTTCAACACTAGACTCCGTCATTACATTGATTCCCGCCTTTTTAAACGAACGTTCCAGTTGTTTAGAAACTTCGGCATCCTCAACAGGTACAATACTTGGCATAAATTCAACCAGCGTTACTTTAGATCCCATTGTTGCATAAAAATAAGCAAACTCACTTCCAATTGCGCCAGAACCTACTACCACCATTGATTTTGGTAATTCAGGTAGTGTCATAGCTTCTCTATAGCCGATTATTTTTTTCCCATCCTGTGGCAAATTAGGCAATGCACGTGAACGCGCGCCTACTGCTAATAATACATGTTTTGCTTCATAAGTCGTTGATTTCCCATCTGCTGTAACTTCTACCTTTTTTCCTGGCTTAATTTTTCCTGTTCCTGTAATAATGTCAATTTTATTTTTTTTCATTAAAAATGAAATACCTTTACTCATTCCATCGGCTACATCTCGACTGCGTTTAACAATAGCGCCAAAATCGGCCTCACCACCATTTACTTTTATACCATAGTCAGCGGCATGATTCAGATATTCAAATACCTGCGCACTCTTTAACAATGCTTTTGTGGGAATGCAGCCCCAGTTCAAACAAATGCCTCCAAGGTTTTCACGTTCAACAATTGCCGTTTTTAAACCTAATTGTGAAGCTCTGATGGCAGCCACATATCCGCCAGGACCGCTTCCTATTACTATTAAGTCGTAAGTCATAGTTTTTAAATCTTTATGTTATATGTAAAATAATTGCCCTGTTTTTGTGATAGTGCGAAAATAACAAATTATTTTGGCAAAATAATGAATATATATTGAATCTTACTGCGTTTTTGGTAGCAAAGTCGATTAGAATTGAATGATACTGAGCGAATGAGTTTGTAATGGTTAGTGAGCTTGTCGAACTATTACAAACCCATTCAGTCGAAGTATATGATTTTTGGAAAACTGTGTTTTCTTATTTGTAAATTCGCAGTTCATCTTCCCGAAGTCGAAGGGCATTATTCATAAATTATGAAATACATCATTTCCTATTCTAATCCCCATCATCATTATATTGATATAGAATTTATTGCTGAAAATAATAATCAGGAAGAGTTGCTTGTTCAGTTACCGGCATGGCGTCCCGGACGCTATGAACTTGGTAATTTTGCAAAAAACATTCAGAAATGGGCTGCTTATGATGAAAATGGAAATGCGCTAAAGTTTCATAAGGTCACAAAGGATTGCTGGAAGGTTTACGCAAAAGGTGTTTCAATCGTACATATTAAATATAATTATTATGCTGCTGAAATAAATGCCGGTTCTACATTTTTGGATGGAACACAATTGTATATGAATCCTGTCAATTGTTGTATTTATATTCCTCAGCGTATTTCTGAACCCTGTGAATTAATTTTACAATTACCCGAAGACTATAAAGTTGCATGCAGCCTGAGTTCAGAGTCTTTCTCTTCTTCCGGGGAAGCTCTTTATACAAATAAGAAATATTTTTTGGCGAAAGATTTCCATGAACTCGCTGATTCCCCTTTTATAGCCAGTAATTCATTACAACACAATCAGTTTGTTTGCAGTGGTGTTGAATTTAATTTATGGTTTCAGGGTGAATGTAAACCCGACTGGGTAAAATTGTTGAATGACTTTATCCGTTTCACAAATGAACAATTGCTAATTGTAAAAGGATTTCCTGGTAAGGAATATCACTTTTTATTTCAGATTCTTCCATATAAAATGTATCATGGGGTTGAACATACCAATTCTACAGTTATTGCACTTGGTCCGGGCTACAATTTGATGAAAGGCAAGCTGTATGAAGACCTTTTAGGAGTGAGTTCTCACGAGCTTTTTCATGTCTGGAATATTAAAACTATACGTCCCGTTGAAATGCTGCCCTATGATTATAGCAGGGAGAATTACTCACGCCTGGGCTATGTGTGCGAAGGTGTTACTACTTATTATGGAGATTATATTTTGTTCCGTTCTTTTGTATTTAATGCGCAGCAGTATTGGGCTGCTTTGGAGGAACGCATACAAAAACATATTGATAATTTTGGACGTTATAATCTTTCTGTTGCCGATTCCTCATTTGATACATGGCTGGATGGTTATGTCCCCGGAATTCCTAACCGCAAAACGTCTATATATGACGAAGGTTGTTTATTGACATTTGTAACTGATATTTTTATCCGTAAATATTCCAACAATAAACATTCATTGGATGATGTGGTGTGTTTTTTATATGAAGAATTTGCATTGAAAGGCAAAGGATATTCTGATAAAGATTATAAAGGGATTGTAGAGCATTTTGCAAACTACCCGTATGATAATATATATAATAATTACATCAATACTGCTGCCGGTTATGAACCGCTTTTGAAGGAGGCTCTGAGCTATATAGGATGCGGATTGGAGTTAACTTCTTCGGCCAAATTTTATGAACATAGTCTTGGTATTAAAGTATCGGAGACAAATGGCATTTGTAAAGTAGCTGCTATTTATCCTGATTCTGTTGCCGATATAGCTGGTATAGCTATAAATGATGAGATAATTGCAGTAAACAATATACTTATAAAATCAGATAATTCGGGAACAAATTTTACTGAATGGTGTGAATATTACAGCCATAAAACAATAGTGTTAACAATTGCAGTATCTGACATTGTAAAACAGGTAGAGCTGCTTCCGAAGCCCCATAACTATTATAAGGTTGCGCATATAAAAAAGCTAAAATTATCAACCGAAGAACAAAAAAATAATTTTAAACAGTGGAGTAAAAATAATTTAAAAAAATAAAACAGATGAACCCTGAAATAATATCTGGAAATGAGGCACCAAAACGTCCTGTTTTTTTAACAGTATTATGTATACTTACTTTTGTTGCAGGTGGAATAGAGTTTATATCTGCACTATTTACACCGGTATTTGCAGAACAGATAATAGAACTTTTCAAAAGTGCTCCTAATTATGACGAAGCAGCCATGTCGGAAGCAATCACTATTTTGAGGGCAGGGTGGACTTATTATTTAATCAGGGCTGTATTGACTTTAGGTTCTTTATCCGGAGCAATTTTAATGTGGAAATTGAAAAAAACAGGATTCCATATATATGCCTTATCTAATCTTATTGCTTTGTTTGTTCCAATGTTAATGTTTTCTATAGCTATCGGATGGAGCAGTATACTAGTAACAGCCTGCTTTATTGCATTGTATGCGTTACATCTGAAACACATGAAATAGCCACAAGAAACAATATTTCTGATTATATTTGCATTCCTTAAAAAATAAAAATCCCTATGATTACAACTGATAAATTCGTAAACCGCCATAACGGTCCGCGTGAAAGTGATGTAAAAGCCATGTTGAAAAAAATTGGCGTAAATTCCGTTGATGAATTAATTGACCAGACAATTCCTGCTGCTATACGTCTGAAAAAACCGCTCAACCTGCCTGCCGGGATGTCTGAATATAACTATCACAAACACTTACGAGGCATTGCTGCAAAAAACAAAATGTTTAAAACATATATCGGCCTTGGATATTATAACACCATTGTTCCGCCCGTTATTCAGCGTAATATACTGGAAAATCCGGGTTGGTATACAGCTTATACTCCTTATCAGGCTGAAATTTCACAAGGCAGGCTCGAAGCATTGTTGAATTTTCAAACCATGATCATGGATCTCACAGGTATGGAGATTGCTAATGCTTCCTTGCTGGATGAAGCTACAGCAGCCGCAGAAGCAATGACCATGCTTTTTAATAATCGTTCCCGCGAAGCGGTAAAAAGTGGTGCTAATAAATTTTTTGTCTCCAACCAATGTTTCCCTCAAACCATTGATTTATTAAATACACGCTCAACACCATTAGGAATTGAGCTGGTGGTAGGAGATTTTCAAACTGCAACATTAGACCGCAGCATCTATGGAGCATTGCTTCAATATCCAACAGCCGATGGTAAAATATATAACTATGCCGATTTTGTTAAAAAAGCAAAAGCTAACGGAACGGCTATTGCAGTTGCTGCTGATGTGTTAAGTTTGGTTTTACTTACACCTCCTGCTGAATGGGGAGCTGATGTTGTTGTTGGTAATACTCAACGCTTTGGTGTACCATTAGGGTATGGCGGACCTCACGCTGCTTTCTTTGCCTGCCGTGAAGAATACAAACGCATTTTGCCCGGCCGTATTATTGGTGTTTCGGTTGATGTTCAAGGTAATCCCGCACTGCGTATGGCATTGCAAACACGTGAACAACATATTCGCAGAGATAAAGCAACCTCAAATATTTGTACGGCACAAGCACTGCTGGCTATTATGGCAGGCATGTACGCTGTTTATCATGGTCCGAAAGGACTTAAAGGTATTGCACAGCAGGTGCATCTATCGGCTGTGGTACTGTCTGCTGAATTGGAAAAGTTAGGTTATACGCTTGAAAAAGAACCTTATTTTGATACAATTAAAATTACAGGAATTACTGCCGCTTCCGCAAAAATTAAGCAATTGGCCGAAGCCGCAGAAATCAATTTCCGTTATACGGATGCTGATATTACTATTTCTGTTGATCAAACTACTGATTCAGATGATTTGAATAAAATTATTGAAGTATTTGCAGCAGCAGCTGGTAAAAGGCCTTCTACAGTTACAGATGAAATTATTTTAAAACAAAAACCGGTAATTGAAATTCGTAAATCCGAAATTCTGACACATCCTATATTCAATTCCTACCACTCCGAATCGGAAATGATGCGTTATATCAAACGTTTGGAAAATAAAGATTTATCTCTTACTCATTCCATGATTTCATTGGGCTCCTGCACAATGAAATTAAATGCAGCATCCGAATTAATGCCAATTACATGGCCGGAATTTGCCAATATCCATCCTTTTGTTCCTGTTAGTCAGGCAGCAGGTTATCAGGAAATAATCGAAAACCTCGACCAGGCATTAAGTGAAATAACAGGGTTTGCAAAAATGAGCTTTCAGCCCAACAGCGGTGCTCAGGGTGAATATACCGGATTGCTTGTTATTCAGGCATATCACAAATCGCAGGGCCAGGGTCATAGAAATATTGTGTTAATCCCTGCATCGGCACATGGTACCAACCCCGCAAGTGCTGCTATGTGCGGTTTAAAAATTGTGCTGGTCAAATGTGATGAAAAAGGAAATATTGATGTAAATGATATGCGTGAGAAAGCTATACAGCACCGCGATAATTTATCCTGCCTGATGGTTACTTATCCAAGCACTCATGGCGTTTATGAAGAAAGTATCATGGAAATAACCACTATCATTCATGAAAATGGTGGCCAGGTATATATGGATGGTGCTAATATGAATGCGCAGGTTGGTTTAACAAGCCCTGGAAATATTGGTGCTGATGTATGTCATCTGAATCTACACAAAACCTTTGCTATTCCACATGGTGGTGGCGGACCTGGTATGGGACCTATTGGTGTTGCAAAACAGTTAGCGCCTTTTTTGCCATCACATGCTGTAGTGAAAACCGGGGGAGAACAAGGCATACATGCTGTATCCGCAGCCCCTTACGGAAGTGCTTTAATCCTACTTATTTCTTATGGATATATCAAAATGCTTGGAGGCGATGGGCTTGCACAGGCAACACGCATAGCCATTGTAAATGCCAACTATATCAAAGAATCCTTGAAAAATTATTATCCAACATTATACAGTGGTAAAAATGGCCGCTGCGCACATGAAATGATTTTAGACTGTGTTGCTTTTAAACGCGAAGCAGGTATAGAAGTGGGTGATATCGCAAAACGGCTGATGGATTATGGGTACCACGCTCCTACAGTATCATTCCCGGTTCATGATACATTAATGGTTGAACCTACAGAAAGTGAATCAAAAGAGGAATTAGACCGCTTTTGCTCAGCCATGATTAATATTCGTAAGGAAATTGATGAAATTGCCATCGGCCATGCTGATAGAAATAATAATGTGATAAAAAATGCACCCCATACAGCTAAAGCAGTTATTACAGAGGATTGGAAACACAATTATTCACGTGAAAAAGCTGTATATCCGCTGAAATGGGTAAAAGAAAATAAATTCTGGCCAGGTGTTGCGCGTATTGATAATGCACATGGTGATAGAAATCTTATCTGTGCCTGTCCACCAATCGAAGCATTTGTGGATGTTG
>JAHEXZ010000091.1 GCA_023251835.1 Bacteroidota bacterium
TACAAGTGAGTGAATTGCTGATGTTGGGAGGAAAAGAATAATTCCCTCCAAATGAAAAAGGGGCTGTCTCAAAAGCCCCTTTTTCATTTTAACCCACTTATCTTAGTTTGCTCAAAAACCTGGGTGAAAACTCATCATTGCAAATAGGATGTCCGATACATTTTATTCGCAGTTACTTGCCGTTTGTTTTTGTCGTTAATATATATATTCCATTTACCAATTCGTACAGGCCTTCCTCGTGATCAGATTTACAAAACTCCGAATTTATTACATGAACTATCAAATTTTTGATAATGAGATGTCCTTTGTCGTCAAAATCAATATCATAATATCCATCACATATATGCGCTACTGTATGCGTTTCCCAACAATCGAAACAAGTGTCTTTAACAATTTCTTCACTTGAACTATTCCATGATATCGAACCTTTAAACATTAAAGTCTTAGTATCGAGATTCCAAATTTGAACAACAGAATAGCCATCAGAAGATTGTGAAAATTCCTGAGAAGTTTTTGTGCAGGTAATTATCAATTCAGGTTTGCCTTTTCCATCAAGTTGTTTGGAGTTGATGATGCAGGTATCAACACTCCAATTGTTTTGGTCATGGTCAAAACAGATTGAATCTGTTTTACTCTTGCTTTTTATGACGAGGTAATAGTTAAAGTCCTCTTTATTTTTTATTGCCTTAACATTTGTCAGTTTATTCAACCCCAACAGCTTGTAATTGCAAGGAATTTTATTGCTCTGGGTTTGTCCAAACACAGCGATATTGAGTATTAATGATGTTATTATTAGAATTGATTTCATTTCATTGTCTTATTAAATGGCAAGCAATCGGGTCACGCAGGGGAATTTCACCCCCACGTTCCCACACAACCGTGCGTGAGACTCCTCAACACAACAATCTTTCGGCTATTGCACCATAAAGTGATTTGGTAGCTACTTCCTAAAGTCGCCATAGAGAGACCTACTTTCATCTTTTACAAAGCACCCACAAGCTTGCATCTGTGGTTCAAGACACACACGTCAGCCTGTGAAAAAACTAACCCTACTAACACAAGCTGTTTATTGTATATAAAATAAAAATACGAAATAAACTCGGCTAAAAAATATCTTTGCATAAATAATAATTATGCAACACTAAGCCTGCCAAACCATTACTCTGGTAATAGGCTGTGATTTTGTTTCAAAATAATCAATCATCCCTTGCGGTTGTTAATTGTTTTATAAACTGAACATGCCAAACCCTTCGCTCCATAACCATTACAGTTACTTCTTCACTACTACGGGTTAGTAAACTTTATTTATACTGAGCGAATGAGTTTGCTGGTTTTTGCAAACTCATTCAATCGAAGTATAGTAACAAATTTTTGTTTACAGATTATATTTTCTTTTTAAATATTCTTCCACATCGGGTGGTAGTTGGTTGGTATTGGAAAGCATCCATATAGCATCCCGCAACGCTTGTTTCTTTATATCTATATTCCGGGAATTTGCTTTTTCTTTCAGAGCAATGATCCATTCTTTGTTATGTTGCATAGTCCCATACAAGTTCAAAAGTTTTTTTTCAAAAACCACTCTTGATGTGGCTGAATCTGTTGATTTGTTTAATGTCAAAATAAATTTATGGTTTCCTTCCTGATAGACTGTATCAAAAACGTATGAAGGGTTAAAGCTTGGCCACATACCATTATCACAAATCATCACAGTATCGGATTTTTGGATTTCTGTATTCTGCGGAATAATATCAATAACGTGTCCCTGATGCCGATATACTTTTGCATAAAACAGAAGATGAGGGTTGTAACCATAAGAAATTATTTTTAGGGACTTTTGTCGGGGAAATAAATAGAAAAAATTTTCCATAAAGTCACCATAAAACAAGCCGGTATAATTTAATTCCTTGCCGGCAAAAATAGATGTCTGCCGAATTGACTGGACCGGCATTGAATATACGCCTGCCAGGAAAAAAACAAAAAGAAGAATTTTTAAAAATTGTTTTTTTAGCAGAAATGTATTTTTAATGCCCTGGTGTATATGTGTGATTCCCAAACCAATTAATAATGCCATAAATGGGAAAAGAGGCGCATCATACCACTTTAATTTTGTTTGCGAAAGAGAAATAATCAACAGATAGAAAAATATCTGTATACACAAAAATATACCCAGCTTTTTTATATGACCTTCAAGACGCAATACAATAAAAATGCTTATCGGGATCCAATATAGCCAGATTGAAAAATGCGACTCATATAAAAAACGTAAATAAAACCAGCCATCTGCCCGATGGCCTTCACTAACTTCTAAGTACCTGCCTGTTATCTCATTTGTTATCACGGCTTCTATATATCCATGATTATATATCTCTCTTATAAAATAGTATGATGCACCCAACAGGATACCACATAGCGAAAAAATGTAGAATTCAGCTTTTGTAAAGCAAATCCTGTACTTTTTGCTTATCAATGTCATAATAAATAATCCTGGTAAAAACAAGCACCCGGCTATTCCTTTTGTGAGAATTGCCAACGCTACAAATAAGGAAGATAGTATTAGATTTCGTTTTTTTTGAGTTTCAAGGTATATAAAATATTGAGTGCTGTATAAAAATATCCACATGGAAAGCAGTGCGTCAAAATCACCATTTCTCGCTACATGATAATCAATAAATCCAACAGAAGTGACAAGTATTAAACCTGCAAAAAAGCCAGGGCGCCAATCTTGTAAATATTTTTTCGAAGTCCAGAAACTGTAAACCACTATAACAAAAGCAGATAACGCTGATGGAAGTCGTAACGAAAAAACCGTTGTTCCGAATAATTTCATACAAAGAGCCGCCATCCATATAAAAAAGGGGGGTTTGGTATTCCACATATCCGGCTGCCCCTCATAATGTGTCACAATAAACTGGTGATCATAAAGCATTTCAATGGCATTGATGGCATTTCTTGATTCATCCCACATTTGAGCACCTATTTCACCCAAATTATAGAATAGCGGAAAGCTGCATAGCACCAGCAAAAGCGAAAAGATTAGTGCAGGTTGAATGTTTTTTAGTTTCATTTCTTTCTATGGCAATATTCTATATGCTATTTGTAGAATCGTTTTGTAGTTCATTATATAACCTATCAATAAAACCAAAACCGAAATTATAAAGCTTAGATTCATTGCATTCTATTATGATAAAGTCGCGATTGCTTATTTCCTTTTTAAAATCAAACTTGTCAACATTTACCATTGGTTTACTTAAATCTGCAGGCCAGCCAAGTTCTGCATTATAATACCAGAAAGCGGAGTGACGGTGTTATTTGAGTTTTATAAGAAAACCCAGGCTTTTGTTATAAACATATTCAGCAGGTAACAGTTCCAAATAATACCAGTTACCATGAGTGTTCCATAACCAATATACTTTAGGGTGTTTCTAAGCCGATGCATTATAATAAAAAACAACAGGTTTAATGATAACAATACATATCCAATTTTTGCAAAATTCCATCCTTTCCCATAATCAGCAACGGTGAAAAATATAAGGCAAGCAATAATGAAAATTACTGAAATAACAATGGGTTTGGTTAGTTGTGGTATAGTTTCTTTATTAATATGTTTTAATACGATTATATAAAAAAACGGTGTGCATAAAGTATATCTGTATAAGCTGTGTAAACAACCCCCTTGCAGCATTAGTACAAACAAAGTGGCAAACAACAGGTACATCCATGAAAAATTATACCAGTAATCCGGTATGCTTTTTTCTATTTTATTTTTTTTGAGAAATTTTGAAATCAGAATAAAACCTCCGAAAATAAAGCAAAATAAGAGTGACCAAACATTCATTGCATATCCTTCATTGGACCAGTCAACAATAGTTTTTGGAATTTGCAAATAAGTTCCCCAGTGTTTCTGTGCACTTATAAAGGTAAATAATGAACCATGATGATAGGTGCGCTGAAACAAGCTTACCAATAAAACACCACTTAAAATAGTAGCGGTTGTTATACCAATATTTTTATAATTTATTTTATAGTTTTTATCACAAAGTCGCTGGTATATTTCTGTTGCAATACAACTTGCTATTAATAAAATAAAGACCGGTCGTGTCATTGAGGCCATTAGTAGTCCAGCGATATACAATAACCTGTTTTCTTTTTTCCATCCAAGCAATGCTAGACTTATTGAAAACATAAATAACCCTTCGGAATAAGGAATAAGAAAAACAACAAGCGTTGGTAAAGAAAAAATAACAAGCAGAGAGAGTATTTTATTGTCCCGACAGAAAAGATGTATTAAAATAATGATCGATATACAGTGCAATAAGAAATTAATAATGCTGATTCCCGTTCCTGAAACTCCCAGTGCTCTCCACACGAATGGAAACAAGGGAAAAAAAGCAAAGTTGGAACGAGATACTTCATCGTTGGGATCGTAGTTGTACAGATTATTTTTAATGGTTGCATAGTGGTATGCATCCATTGTTTCAGTAAACGGTTTTTCAGTTATATGTGTAAATGGTTTCTGCGTGGTTATCACATTTACATTTCCGTCAAGGTTCTCATAGGTGGGCATAAAGCCGGAAAAGAAGCGATTGTAAATAGATGGTGTTGATAATAGGTTATATACCGTTATAAAAAGAATCAGGTAGATTACCGTTATAATTGCAGCAGTGAATATAGACTTTGTTTTCATTGAATGTATATATTATTCTATCGTCAATTCGTAGATTTCTCCCGGAATATCACTTGCCGGAAATGGCAAATTGTCCTGTGAATAAGGAGCTCCCGGCCACCATTTTGTATTATGATATTCCTGTGTAATGATTAACAGCATTTGGTTATTAGGTATAGATGTAACCTTATCGTTCATATAACCCACTACCCTCATTTTATCAGGTTCTTTACCAATACGCCAGATAATTTCTGTTGGCCTCCAGTCTATTTCAAAATAATAATATTCTGAACCAAACAAATCATTATCATTTTCTTCTTTTTTCTCTGTTAATGCCCTGTACCAGTGATCCCAACGATGTGTATAAACTGTTTGTCCCTGATATGTAACAGGATTACAGCCAACACCAAATTTTTCAGGTTCCCAGCAAGCCATATCCCAGTTAGTACAAGCTACTGTAACTTTATCATCTGTATTTATGATTTCTTCTGGTAATGATATATTCCAGCTTCTGATGTTTTTTTTATCGTCAACAGAATTTTTAAATACCGGTGGAAATGCATTGTCCGGGCAATAAGGAGGCGTTTTTAGAATCTCAAAATCTATCTCAGAATAATCTACAGCAGGTACACGCTTATCATCCTTGCCTCCCCAATAGCTGGCCATATAACCTTCTTTATTGCAATTTCTCCGGTAGTTCCATTCTCCTCCTCCTTGTGTGATCAGCCAAATGGCATTTGTTAAACCATTCCAGACATTGTTTTTATTCAATAGCTCAGTAAGTTTTGCTTTTACCCGGTATTTGCCATAAGTAAAACCATGACGTGTGATAATTCCAACACTTTCTTTTTTCCATTCACCATAATATGTTTTCGGATTTTTAATAGTTATCTTTTTCTCATCAGGATTTGAAAATACGGTTTGGCAAGGGTGTTTAGAAGTTTGAATAATGGTTGGAATGAGTTCATCTTTTGTATAAAAGCATCTGTTCCAGTTGTAATCCAGTTTGGAATAATTATCCTTTAATATATCTGCTACTATCGGAATATTTTCCATTTTAGTTGAAGCATCAACGTAATTAATAAACTGTTGTATTGGAGCATTTTTATATAGATTACTATCCTGTCCACAAGTAGCACAATATGCCGATTTGTCAATATTTCCATTAAAACGAGTGTCATCAATATATATCCCCCCGCCAAGGTTAGGTTGTGCAATAACTTTTAGTTGCGAAACCGATTTATGTACTATTGTTTTTTTTAACCGCTTGCCATCACCATACAAAAAGAAATAGTATGGATTTAAAAAATGGTCATTCTCCTTTTGGTTGATTTTCTGTACCGTTTGAGGAACTAACGGGAGACCGTCTGCAGAAGTTACTACTATCAAAAAGCTGTATTCCCCCATACGGGGATTGCGCTGCCAGCGGTTATTAACGCCATTTTGAATGTAGCGTTTTTCATTCCTTGGATTTCCATCAATAGTAAATCGATCACTTATTTTATGAAATTCATTGTCGGCAGGTATCAGTTCTGTTTCTTTGAAAGTTATGGAAGAATCAACCCAACTGCCATAAAAATTTTCTTCTGCAAATTCATTTTTCTTACCTGTTAGCGAGTCTGTTTCAGGGAATTTATAACTCTCATTCTGGTAGTAAATTTTATAAAAAAAATTTTGAGCTGTATTGGTGTTGTTTTTTATCTCAAACTCAAAAGCGAATTGTCCATTCTCCAATTGCCTTATAGATGGTATAACAAAACCATCGATAACATTGGTGTAATCCAAATAAATAATTTTTTTTCCCATATCATCTTCATTCCAGTTAACTAATGGGTTGAAGTCTTTAATGCTGAAAGCGTCACAATCGAGCGGAGCGTTGGGAGTTGTTTTATTATTGCATGATATAAACAAAAAGAGGAATATTAGTGCAACAGCTATAAAGTAAACCGATTTATCTGGATTATATATCCGGCTATGAATAAAATGATATGTAATTAAACTATTTTTCATTCTCTATACAATACAATTGTGTACAGTTCGGTAAATAACTTATGTTTTCAAATTCCTTACAATATTCCCCATTAAAATCAGTATCAGCACAATTTCGCATAATAACAAGTAAAGCGGTTTTTTGTGGATTTATAAATTTACCTGGAATAATTTTTAGAAATTCATAATATTTGGGATTATAATCGTTTGGATATCCTTTAAAATCAACTGTGCCAAGCATATTAATAGCCGAAGGTGTCAGCTGCATTAGTTTTAGATCAAATCGCCATTCGGTAATGTATCTTACTATTTCCTGCTCATTATTTCCTGTAAAACTGCCGGTGTGAATAATTGAAGTCGTTTTAAACAAGCTGGTATCTGAGGTGTTTAAGGATGTTTTTTTCTCTTCAAAAGTTTTTGATATTTTGTTAAACTGTAGTGTCTTACAATTGTAATTATCCAATATTACCAAGGCATCTTTTTTATTTTCAGAAAAAAGGTCAGAAACAAATGGCTTGTTGTTTGTATTCATCCAGCCTGATGTTAATTCACCAATAGCTCCTGATGCAATTTCATTCCAGTTGTTACTTTTTAGATTAAATAATTTCCACGAGCCATTTTCAGTATTTACGATAAGCAGGTCGGTTATACCATCAGCATTAAAATCTCCTGCAAATTTTTTATTTGTTTTTTTCCATAAAGGTTGTAGTTCTGTTTCAGTAGTTTCTGTATAGATTTGGAATCCTTTCTTTTTATTAGAATAACCTGCAATTATTATTTTCCCATTTTTGCTATATACCAATTCATCAATATTATTTTCATCAATAATAAAATCGCCCGTAAGAAATTCATCATTAGGAGATAGATCCGTTAAAGAATCAGTAGGAATAAGTAAGGTGCTGTTATTATTATTTATCTCCTGTTTTTCAAAATAAATAATTGGAAATGGAGGTTTGTTTCTTTGAGCTGTAAACCGCTTTTCATAAAATTCATTTGCATCAATATTAGAATAGGTTCCCCTTCGTTCATTACATTCTCCATATACAACTTCGAGGTCATCTATAATGACATTCGTTTTTCCTTTGTTCCAGATATTTATTTGTAATACATCATCAGGACTTAGTTTCTCTACCGGAAAATTATAGAGAGCATTAATTTTTGTCCATTTGTTTTTAGGAAACTCCATCTTTTCTGTGCTTTTGCCATCCCAAAAAACAGTTTCATTTTTTGAATTACTGATGGTAGCTGTTAGCACAACATCCGGATGGTCGCTTAGTGGATATACCCAAACGCTTGCTGCCGTCCTTTTCATTGGGAATATGCCAGCATCACTTATTTTTTTGATAACGGAGACACCAAACTCCTTTCCTCCGCTTAGGTCACAAGCCATTTTTCCTGAATGTGCAGTTGTCGGTTTAATATTATCAATACCGCTCAGCCCCTCGGTAGTTTCTAAATCAAAGAAAAAATTGGAGTTTATGGTGATGGCTTCCTGCCTGCCATTATTTGTTATTTCAGGCAAGTTCTTATGTACACTTTTTTTTGTGAGATAAATATAAATTCCGGCAGCCAGGCATACGGCAGATAAAAATAGGAAAAGGATTGATTTTTTTGAAAATTTAGCTGGCTGCATCTAATTGTTTTACATGTAACGATTGAACAAGTTTTTTATAGTTTTAAGCTTTTTTTCTTTGCAATGGCAGCTTTAATATCCTCCAATTGTCCTTTCGGAATAGCATCAATGAGCTTCTTTGTATAAGCAGTTTGTGGATTATTATAGATAGCATCAGCATCGCCAGATTCTTCTATTTTTCCTTTATTCATTACCACCATACGATCGCTCATAAATTTTACCACAGAAAGGTCATGCGAAATAAAAATATATGTAAAACCAAACTCCCGTTTCAGCTCATTTAAAAGATTTAGTACCTGTGCCTGAACCGACACATCCAATGCAGAAACCGGTTCATCACAAATAATAAATTTGGGTCGTAAAGCCAGAGCGCGGGCAATACATATACGCTGGCGCTGACCACCTGAGAATTCGTGGGGATAATGGTAAAAGTGCGATTTATTCATATTTACACGTTCAAGAAGAGCTATAACCTGCTTTTTACGCGCAATATCAGTTTCTGCGATACCATGAACCTGCATAGGCTCCATAATTGCCTGGCCAATGGTAAGCCTTGGATTAAGTGATGAATAAGGATCCTGAAATACCAATTGCATGTCCCTTCGTAAACTTCGCATTTCTTTCTCGGAAAGGGTAGCAATATTTTTTCCATCAAAAATAATTTCACCACTTGTTGGTGGTATTAAACGTAAAATGGTTCTACCCAATGTAGTTTTGCCACAACCAGATTCGCCAACTAAGCCAAGAGTTTCACCAGGGTATACATCAAAACTTACCTCATCAACAGCTTTTATATAATCCGTCACTTTACCCATCATTCCTTTTTTAACGGGAAAAAAGGTTTGTATGTTTTTAATCCGCAGAATCGGCTCTTTACTGTAAATCTTTTGATGAGCTTCAATACGTTCCTGGTTGCTCACTATTAGTTTATTGGTTACCTCTGCCACTGATTGCTGGTTTTCAATCATCTTTCCACTTGCTTCTGTTTTCATAAAATAGGAAACAGTAGGTAACCATCTCAAACGTTTATCCAATGGAGGGCGACAAGCCAGAAGTCCTTTAGTATATGGGTGTTGTGGATTTGTGAAAATATCAATTACATTACCCTGTTCCACAATTTTTCCTTTATACATCACAATCACTTTATCGGCCAATTCAGCAATAACTCCAAGGTCATGAGTAATAAATAAAATACTCATATCACGTTCGCGTTGCAGCTTTAGCATTAATTCAAGAATGGTAGCTTGCACAGTAACATCCAATGCTGTTGTAGGTTCGTCAGCAATGAGAATGTTGGGCTGTCCGCTCATTGCCATAGCAATCATTACCCGTTGCTTTTGTCCACCGGATATTTGATGAGGATAACAATCGAATATCCGTTCCGGGTGAGGAAGCTGTACCTCATTAAACAGTTTAATAGTAAGTTCTTTCGCTTCTTTTTTTGAAACTTTTCTGTGCAGTAAAATGGCTTCCATTACTTGATCGCCACAGGTGTAAACAGGATTTAAAGATGTCATTGGTTCCTGAAAAACCATGGCTATTTCATTGCCACGTAAACCTCTTATTTCTTTTTCAGGAAGCTTTACTAAATTAACGGCTCCTTTATTTTTAGAATGATAGATTATTTCTCCATTTGTAATTTTACCGGGCGGGTTAGGTATCAAACGCATCAGAGACAGCGCTGTTACTGACTTCCCGGATCCTGATTCACCCACAATACCAACCGTTTCACCACGTGATAAAGTAAAAGATATATCGTTTACGGCTTTTACAATTTCTTCTTCACCACGAAATTCGGTCACTAAATTTTTTATTTCCAACAAGATTTCTTTTACCATCCGTTCATTCAAAAAGCGTTAAATTACAGTTTGCGAACCAATTATGCAAAAATGCGTAATAACAAATTTTAGATTTAGCCACAAATTTAACTAATAGCGAATAATATGTTCTACTTTGCTGAATTATACTGAATCTTACTAAGTTTGCGATAGCAAGGGCGGTTAGATTCAGTAATACTGCGCGAATGAGTTTGCAATGGTTAGTGAGCTTGTCGAACTATCGCAAGCTCATTCGGCCGAAGCATAAGTTCATTGTTTAGAGTTTAGAATTTTTAATAGGTTACAGTAAATATTCATTGATGGGATTCAATTTTATTGGAATGGTGGCAGTTTAGCTCCTCTTTTTTTTACTTTTGTTCTATGAACTTAAACTTATATGGCAAAACTGCTCTTGTCTGCGGCAGCACACAGGGTATTGGAAAAGCATCCGCTATTGAACTTGCCCTGCTTGGAGCAAACGTGGTATTAGTGGCACGTAATGAAGAAACATTAAAAGCGACAGTAAATGAATTAGACCAATCTAAAGGTCAAAAACATCATTTTATAACAGCCGATTTTCAACAACCTGCAGAGTTAAAACAAAAAGCAGATGACTTTATCGCAAAGCATGGTACTGTACATATTTTAGTAAATAATACAGGAGGCCCTCCTGGCGGCCTAATAACCATAGCCAGGGCAGAAGAGTTTCTGCAAGCGTTTAATAACCACCTGGTGTGTAATCATCTGTTAGTCCAATCCGTATTAGAAGGCATGAAAAAAGCGCAATACGGTAGAATTATTAATATTATAAGCACATCGGTTAAAATGCCTCTAAAAAATTTAGGGGTATCTAATACTGTACGTGCAGCTGTTGCTAATTGGTCAAAAACTTTAGCCAATGAAGTAGCCCGCTTCAGAATTACTGTTAATAATGTTCTTCCAGGAGCAACACTAACCGGTCGTCTGCAAAGCATTATTGAAAATAAATCTAAAAATACAGGTGATGCTATTGACGGGATAAAACAAGAAATGATTGCCGAAATCCCTATGGGACGTTTTGCTGATGCTTCAGAAATTGCAAATGCTGTTGCCTTTTTGGCAAGTCCTGCAGCAGCCTATATAACAGGAATTAATGTGCCTGTTGATGGTGGAAGAACAGGGTGCTTGTAATACCTTTCCATGACTCTCCAGAAGTAGGAAGAATCAAACAAATTCATCTTCATTAATCAACATCATACATTTAAAATGCCCTTGGGGGCATTTTTTATATCCTATTTTAGAACATGGTCTGCATGATAAATTCTTGACTTCTACAATCTTTGATTTTGCATCAGGCAAATAAGGTGTGAATCCAAAGCTGGGAACGGTATTACCCCATACAGAAATAATTTCTTTTTTGAATGCTGCTGCAATGTGCATTAACCCGGTATCATGTGTAATTATTTTTTCTGCCTGTTTAATCAGTGATGCCGATTGGTTTAGATTATACTTACCACAAGCATTATAAATTTTTATACCCACAGCATTATAAATTATTTTTCCATACTCAGCATCTTCTTTTCCTCCAAGCAAAACAATTGGTTGATTTATTTTTTTACAAATGGAAATTATTTTTTCAATTGGTAATTGTTTTGTAGCATGTTTTGCTCCAATCACAAAACCAACGTATCCCTGCTGATGAGAAGCGGGGAGTGTTTTAATATCTATTTCATCCTGTTTGGGAATGTAGTAATCCAATCCTTTTGAATCATTTTTTACTCCAAACTGTTCAACGGTTTGTAAATATCGTTCTACAAGGTGCATTGAAGGCATTCTGTTTATTTTGAAATTTACCAGCAACCATTTTTTGAAATTTAATTTTTTAAAGGTGGTAGAAGGCTTGCCAAGCATTGTTTTTACCTGCATTGACCGAATATTGTTGTGCAGATCCACCACAAAATCAAAATTTTCTTTTTCCAGGTCTGCTGCAATTTCTTTTACATCTTTTTCAATTACGTGAACCTTGTTAATATAGGGATTACATTCTGGTATTTCTTTAAATGACTTTTTGGTGAGATAATGGATTTCTATATTGGGTAATTGTTGTTTCAGGCAGCGGAGTACTGGCGTGGTTAATATAATATCGCCAATGGAACTGAAACGTATAATGAGTGTTTTTTTCAATTACTATCTTTCATTATAAATCACTTCTAACAGTGTTTGGCCAACAGCTTTTAAAGTGTTTTTATCAATTATGCTCATATTGTCTTTATGGGTATGGTGATAATCGCCAAAGCCACCTGTAGCTTGGTTATATTCAATAATATCCATGCAGGGAATACCCGCTTTATTCACAAAAATATGATCGTCTATCCCTACAAATTCTTTTACCTGTGAGGAGAAATAATTTCCATATCCTATATCATTTGCCGCTTTCCAAACTTTATCTGTTGCTGCGGAGGCATATTCTACTGATTTTTTTTCTTTCGGGAATAATGCGTTTGATCCGCCTACCATATCCAGTAAAATTCCAAAATTGGCATAGTAGTTTGGTTTATGTAAGTTTTTTGACCAATATTGTGAACCGAGGCACCATGATTCATTATTGCCACTTGTGCCATAATCTTCCAAATCAAAAAAGATAATATCAACACCAACGACAGGTTTTGTAATGCTTATCTGTCGGGAAATTTCCAAAGCAACGCCCACGCCACTAGGACCATCATTTGCGCTGTCAAAAGGTTTGTCAGCATCTTTACCATCTTCATCCGCCCAGGGACGGGTATCCCAATGAGAACAAATTAATATACGGCTTTGTGCTGTGGGATTAAATGAGGCAATAATGTTCTTTAGTCTGAATTGCTTTTTATCAAAAGTTTGTGTAGTACCACTCTGAATAATGGTTTCCAGACCATAGGATTTTAACTTTGCGACAAGAAAATCTGCACATTTAGCATGTGCCGGAGTACTAGGAATACGTGATCCGAAATCAACCTGAGCTTTAACAAAACTATATGCAGAATCAGCATTAAAATCAGGCGCGGACACTCTCACTGCTTCAATTGTTTTTATCTGCGCTGTTTTTGAGGGTTGTTCTGTATCATTACCGCATGAAGCCATAAAGAGAGCCATAATAGCACATACATAACCTGAACAAAACCTTTTTTTCATTCTATCTTCTTACTGCTCAATTGACCATACAGCAGTTTCTTTAGTGTCTTTAACAGTAATATTTAGTTTATTCAGTTCATCCCGCAATCTATCAGAAGCTGCAAAATCTTTTCTTGCTTTTATTTCTTTTCTTATGTCGAGAACAATTTTCATTACGCCTTCCAATACTTTATCACCGGATGCATGTATAGTTTCATCTTTTAAACCCAATACATCAACAACAAAATCCTGCATCAGCTTTTTAAGCAATGCTAAATCTGATTCTGTAAGTGTTTCTTTGTTATCATTTGCAGAATTAATAATACGAACAGCTTCAAACAAATGAGCAATCAAAACAGGGGTGTTAAAATCATCATTCATTGCATCATAACAATTTTTTTCCAATTCTTTAATATCAGAAGTGGATTGTGAAGATGGTTTTATGTTTTGTAAGGTTTTTAATGCAGCCATCATACGAGCATATCCTTTTTCGGAAGCATGAAGAGCATCGTTTGAAAAATCAAGTGTACTGCGGTAGTGAGTCTGCATCATAAAAAAACGTACAGCCATAGGGCTATATCCTTTTTCCAGCAAAGGATGATCGCCAGTAAACAATTCACCCGGTAAAAAACCATTACCTGCTGATTTTGACATACGTACACCGTTTACGGTAAGCATATTGGTATGCATCCAGTAGTTAACAGGAGCTTTGTGATTGCATGCCTGGGACTGGGCAATTTCATTGGTATGATGCGTAGCCTGAAGATCCATTCCACCACCATGTATATCAAATGCATCTCCAAGATATTTGCTGCTCATAGCAGAACATTCGATATGCCACCCCGGGAACCCCCACCCCCATGGCGATGGCCAGCGCATAAGATGTTCGGGCTTAGCTTTTATCCATAATGCAAAGTCTAACCTGCCATGTTTTTCATCCTGCCCATGCAGCTCCCGTGTATTGGCTATTAAATCTTCAAGATTACGGTTGGTAAGCTGTCCGTAAGGAAATTCTTTGTTGTACTTCTCCACATCAAAATAAACTGTTCCATCTGCTTCATAAGCATAACCATTGTCAAGAATTTGCTTTACCATTTCAATTTGTTCGCAAATATGGCCTGTTGCTGTAGGTTCAATGTTTGGCGGCAGGGTATTAAACTGGTGCATTACATCATGGAAACCAAGCGTATATTTTTGTACAATCTCCATTGGTTCCAGTTGTTCGAGTTTTGCTTTTTTCGAGAATTTATCATCCCCTTCATCACGATCTCCTTCGAGGTGGCCGGCATCCGTAATATTTCGAACATAACGCACTTTAAAGCCCAGGTATAATAAGTAACGATAAATCATATCAAAAGAAATAAAGGTACGGCAATTGCCCAGATGCACATCATTATATACAGTTGGGCCGCAAACATACATTCCAATCATTCCTTTGTTGATGGGAATAAACTTTTCTTTGGTGCGGGTAAGAGTGTTGTAAATTAACAGTTGATTTTGCATACTATTAGATAAAAATCCTAAATTATAATCTCTAAATTCTAATTTTTTTAAAGTATAGAATTTTTAAGGTAAGGACTTTTAGAATTTGAAAGGTTAGAATTTATCCCGGATTATTGTTCTTCAATAACACCATCGCCAACATATTTCCCATCTTTATACAGGGCAATACGTGTTAATATTCCATTAGAGTTATAATGATATACTTTACCATCCATTAAGCGGTTCTGGTGAAAAACACCATCTTTTGACACCTGTTTATTTGTATTGTAAAGTTTCCATTTGCCTTCTCCATCAAATGGTTTACCGGAGTTAACTACTTCTGTTTTTTTATCCACAACAATAGCAGGTGTGGGATCGGGGTCTTTAACTGTTTCTGTTTTAACAATTTCTTTAACAGGTTTTTTAGATTCAAAGTTCTTTACACTTGCTACATCTAAAAAGCCTTCGGCAAAGTTTTTTTCAGATTTTAAATCCCCGTTTTCATAATATTCCCTCACTATTCCGGCTTCTTTGCCTTCTGCCCAGTCACCTTCAATCATGGTTTGTCCGTTTTCATAAAAATATTTTTGGTCGCCTTCACGTTTACCGGTAGTGTTAAACTTGAACGACTGCTGAACCTGCCCATTTTCATAATATAATTTATAATCTCCCACCCAACGGTTGTTTTTCCATAACCCTTCTTCTTTTATTTTACCATTTTCATGATACATGATGGCATAACCACTGGGGCGGTTGTTTTCATAGGTGATTTTGCTTTTCATGTTATTATTGCAGTAGTATTCCGTCCAGATGCCTGTTTTTCTGCCGTCAACATAAACTCCCTCTTCAACCTTTTGATCAGGGGTATAACAAGGTTTGTTTATTAATTTATTGGTTATAATCCACTTTCCCTGTCTTTTGCCGTTAACATCTGTAAGATTGATAGTATCTTTATTATTAAGCAGCTCAAAAGTCTGAGCAATTGTAATTTCAGATACAACCATCAAAACTAACAAAACAAACTTTTTCATTTGGTGCATTATTTATTTCAATCAAAAAATACAACTCTATCCAATTTTCCGCATAAGTTGCAAATGTATAATTTTTAACCGACATTCAACAAAGAAGCCGGCCTTGTTTGCAATTTTTTTACGTTTTTTTTCATTTTAAGTTGCGAATCATATCGGTTGTCATTGCTGCCAGATTATATTGAGGTTTCCATCCCCAATCTGCGGTTGCATGGCTTGCATCAATACTTCTTGGCCAGCTATCAGCAATCTGCTGTCGGGTATCTGGTTTATAGGAAATTTTAAAACCAGGGAGGTGTTTTTTGATTTCGGTAGCAATTTCTTTTGGTGAAAAACTAAAGCCTGCAAGATTATAGCTGGAGCGTATTTTTATTTTGCCGGCATCGGCCTGCATAATATCAATGGTTGCTTTAATAGCATCAGGCATATACATCATTGGCAGTGTAGAATTTTCAGATAAAAAACATTCATAATATCCGGTTTTCAGAGCATCATGGAAAATATGTACAGCATAGTCTGTGGTACCTCCTCCTGGTGCTGATTTCCACCCAATTAGGCCTGGGTAGCGCAAGCTTCGCACATCAACATTATATTTGTTAAAATAGTATTCACACCAGCGTTCACCAGCTTGTTTAGTGATGCCGTATACCGTACTGGGTTCCATTATAGTGAATTGAGAAGTGTTTTCTTTAGGGGTATTGGGACCAAAAACAGCAATGGAGCTGGGCCAGTATATTTTCTGAATAATTTTTTCTTTCGCCAGATCAAGTACGTTAAAAAGCCCGTTCATATTAAGTTCCCATGCAAATTTTTGCATTTTCTCGGCTGTAGCAGAAAGCAGGGCAGCAAGAAGATACACCTGATTCACCCGATGCTTTTTCACTATATCAAACAAACCGACAGCATTGAGCACATCAATTACTTCAAATGGGCCTTCTTTAGCCTGCTCAGTAACTTTGATATCTGAAGCAATAATATTTTCTGTACCATAAATATTTCTGAGGGTTTGAACCAGCTCGGTTCCTAATTGTCCGGAAGAACCAATTACCAGAATTTTTTCGCTCGTACTAGTACCCATAACAAGGTTTTTAATAGCGGAAGTTTATACTGTTTAATGTAAAAATTTATATTCTATACTTTTTACAGGGGCTAAAAGTAGCTTTTTTCACCAAATATGAGAACTAAGATTTCCATTTTTTACTTAAAAAAGCATACTAGTTTTTGTCCAGAAATCATGATTTATATCATGTTTTCCTGAAAAAGCTATATCTTTGTGCAAGTTTTAATCTCTCGGATACTATGTTACTGCAAAACAGAGTTAACAAAAAAGAGCTGAAAAAACGAATTCAGGAGGAAACAATCAAGCGTGTTACTGTTTCGTTTTACCGCTACGTTATTATTGAACAACCACAAGAGCTTCGCGATCGATTATTTAAGCAATGGAATGAGCTTAAAATCTTAGGTCGTATTTATCTTGCCCATGAAGGTATTAATGCACAAATGTCGGTACCTGACGAAAATTGGGAACTTTTTAAAGAGCAGCTACATTCTGATTTACGTTTTAAAGATATTCCTTTTAAAATTGCCGTAGAGGACAATGGTAAATCATTTTATAAACTCACCATTAAGGTGCGTCCTAAAATTGTTGCAGATGGCCTTGATGAAGGTAGTTTTGATGTTACAAATGTAGGGAAGCATCTTTCAGCCAAAGAATTTAATGAGGCAATGGAAAATCCGGATACTATTGTAGTGGATATGCGGAATCATTATGAAAGTGAAGTAGGCTATTTTATTGGCGCTATTTGTCCGGATGCTGACACTTTTCGTGAGGAGTTGCCTTTGGTTGTAGAAGAGCTGAAAGACAAGAAAGACAAAAAAATACTGATGTATTGTACGGGAGGGGTAAGATGTGAGAAAGCGAGTGCATATTTGAAACATCACGGTTTCAAATATGTGAATCAA
Source organism: Bacteroidota bacterium (assembly GCA_023251835.1). GTDB lineage: Bacteria > Bacteroidota > Bacteroidia > 2-12-FULL-35-15 > 2-12-FULL-35-15 > 2-12-FULL-35-15. Next base: position 17,704 of record JAHEXZ010000091.1, read on the forward strand.
TTGCATGGTGGTATTATTGATTATGTGAGGCAGATCAAGTCAGAAAGACTGCCTTCAAAATTCATCGGAAAGAATTTTGTATTTGATGAGCGTGTAGGTGAACGTATTACCGATGATGTCATAGCGCAATGTCACCAATGTGGTGTACCTTGCGACACACATGTTAATTGTGCTAATGATGATTGCCATCTGTTATTTATTCAATGCCCGGATTGTACTGAAAAAATGAAAGGGTGTTGTACGCCAGAATGTATGCATCTTGCATCTTTACCTGCTGAAGAACAAAAAGCGCTTCGCAGGGGGCGTAAAAAAGAGGATTGTCTTTCAGTATACAAAAGCAGACTGCGCCCCAATCTCAAAACAATACTGGAGCAATCGCAACAAAAGGTTTGATTCTTTTTTTTTCAACAATTGAGGTTTATCTGAAAAATAATAACCATATTTGCTATTATTCCTTTATTTTTAGTACACTTGTTTCTATGAAAAAATTATTCTTAATTGTTATACTATTTGTAGGGCTTTCTGCTGTATCGTATGCCCAGTCCGGAAAGGAAAAATCCGGTGGTTTTTTTTCAGGTTTTGGCATAAAGAAGCAGCATAAACAAATGACTCATTTTGAGCAACAAAAAAAAGATCCTAATATGCAATACAACGGTACTTCATACCGCAGAGATAAAAAAAAGGAATACGTAGTGGATGGTGATGGTTTTGGCACTCCTTCTCAGGGTAAAACCAAAAAAAAGAAAAAGAAGTAAATTGCTCTGAAGGTATGTCTTATATGGCATAGTTTGCACTCTTCTTATATGTCAGGCATAAAAATTCTCTTTATTGATTCCAACCACCCTTTGCTTCATGAAACACTTCAGAAGGCTGGTTTTATATGTGAGCTGAATTATCATTGGTCAAAAGATGAGATTGTTGAACACATTCACTTGTATGACGGGGTTGTAATAAGAAGCAAAATAAAAATTACCAGGGATATTATTGACAGGGGTGTAAATCTTAAATTCATTGCGCGGGCAGGCGCGGGCATGGAAAATATTGATGTTGTATATGCCGAAAACAAAGGAATTAAATGTATACATGCACCGGAAGGCAACAGGGATGCTGTTGCTGAGCATGCTATAGGTATGCTGCTGGCACTGTTTAATAATTTGTGCCGTGCCAATAAAGAGGTGCGTGAAGGAAAATGGATAAGAGAGGGAAACAGGGGCATAGAGCTGATGGGTAAAACAGCAGGTATTATTGGCTATGGCAATATGGGTAGTGCTTTTGCAGAGCGGTTAAAGGGATTTGGAGTAAAAATATTGGTATATGACAAATACAAAAAAAACTTTGGAAGCACCACCATTATTGAAACTACACAGGAAAGGCTTTTTGAAGAAGCAGATATTATAAGCCTGCACACTCCTTTAACTGAAGAAACCCGCCATCTCATTAACGATTCATTTATTAGCAGTTTTAAAAAGAATATTTATATTATTAATACTGCGCGAGGCAAAAGTCTGAATACAGCCGACCTGGTTAAAAATATGCGGTCAGGTAAGGTTTTGGGGGCTTGTTTAGATGTGTTGGAATATGAAGCTGTATCATTTGAAAAACTTGATATGATGTCATTACCTGAGCCCTTTCATTACCTTATACAAAGTGATAAAGCAATACTATCACCTCATATAGCCGGCTGGACTTTTGAAAGCAATGCTAAAATTGCGAGGATACTTGCAGAGAAAATTAAACAGAGTTTAATTAAACCCTAACTCCGCTCAAGTTAGGTAGTCTATATTAATTTTTTTAAAGAGTTTTTGTGTTTTTTGTGTTATTTCTGAAAGGTTCCAAACACCCTGTATTTTCAATTGATAGATAGATTTCGATAATTCTATGATGTCTTTTGGTGCATATTTGGAAAGTAAATTGGCTTGTTTGAGCCGATTAAACAATTTATAATAAGCCATCATTGCTATAAAATTAGCCATGAGCCAGCCTTCTAAAACATATCCTGTTTTACGCGTTTGAGCCACCCAAATTAAAATCGACCTCAAAATAATTTAGTAATTTTTTTTGCTCATCCGTTTTTGCATAAATAATAGAGGTTTGCTTTCGGGATATTGGGAGTGT
>JAHEXZ010000092.1 GCA_023251835.1 Bacteroidota bacterium
CTTTGTATTAATGGAAATTGTGTACATATCTTGTAGTAAGGATAAATTAGAAATTTGCACATTTCTTTCAGGAAGTTGAAGGCTTGGGTCATTTTTTGCTTGTAATCTGTGCTTACTTTTCTTAGATTTGCTTATGTCTGAGAAACACAAAACACATAGTGAAAGGCTCTACTTTGTAAGCTCAGTGTTGTAGGTTGTATTGGTGTTTTTACCAGAAGAGAATACCAGAAAATTTTAATTGACAGTGTTATAGCAAAGAGTAGGTCATCTTTACATTTGTAAACCTGACTACTCCCAGTATAAATTTATTTAACAGTAAATGCCTTACGCAGAATTCAAAAAAATAAAAGTACATTATACAGATACAGGCACAGGCCGTGTGATTGTACTATTACATGGTTTTTTGGGTTCGCATGAAATATGGAGCGAGTTTGTTAAAAAACTTTCCAGACGATACAGAGTAATTACAATTGATTTGCCCGGGCATGGTCAAACGTCTGCTATTGGCTATTATCATAGTATGGAACTTCTTGCACAAAGTGTTAAGGCTGTTCTTAATAAAGCCGGTGTAAGACGTTATATTATTGCGGGTCATTCAATGGGTGGTTATACGGCTTTAGCTTTTGCTGAATTATACCCGGAAAATGTGAGCGGTTTGTGTTTATTCCATTCCACATCTTACGCTGATTCGGAGGAAAAGAAAAAAGATAGGGAGCGTGTGATACGCTTAGTAAAAAAGGAACATAAATATTATGTTGCTGAGGTGGTTACTTCTTTGTTTGCTCCTGAAAATCTGGAAAAACTGAAAACAGAGGTTGATAAAGTAAAACGTATTGCATCTTCTACAAATAAACAAGCCATTATCAATAGTCTTGAAGGGATGAAAGAACGTAAAACCCGTGATATGATATTTAAATATGCGGAATATCCTATACTATTTATTATTGGGAAAAAGGATAGTGTAATTAATTATGAAACCATGTATTCGCAAATAGGGTTATGTAAATTCCCTTCCGTTGTGATGCTTGAAGATGCGGGGCACATGGGCTTTTATGAAGCAGCTAAAGAAACTGTTAAAGAACTGGAGCTATTCTCTTCAAGATGTTTTAGAAACAGTTTTGAATAAATTTCTCAGTCTTTTTTGGGAGCAACTAAAAATGCATCTTTGATTCCCAACCATTCAAGTTTAGGATATATTGCTTTTGCTTCTTCCCGGCTGTTAAAGCCAGTAATACGTACTTTATAAAGGTTACCTTCATTAACAATTATTATTGGCTGAGTAAATACCAGTTTAAGTGCAGATTGAATGGATTCTGCGTTTGTCAACAATGTATTACTACTTACCTGTACTGCAAAACTTTCCTGTTCGGTTGTTGCCGTGGTACTTTTAGTTTTTTCTGTTGAAACAGTCGTAGTTTTTGGTGGCTCTTCCTTTTTCTTTGTGTCACTATCCTGTTTAATAATTGCAATTTGTTCGGATTGAGTTTTTTCTTTTTCAGCAGTTGGTGGAACTGTTTTTTCGGAAGTAATAGCAGTATTTTCTGTTGTTACGGGAGAAACAACCGGTTTGATAGTTTGTTCCACTTGTTTGTTTTCCTGTTTTGGAAGTTCGCGAGGGGTTTCTTTTTCTTTTACAGGAGTGGCAGAGGATTGAGTCAACTGTTTAGAAGATACAGAGGAAATGGCTATAATCTGGATTTTACGTTCCATAGCTGCTGCAGGGCTATAAACAGAGTTTTTAGTATCGTAATAATCATCACTCACATTTGAGCGGGCTTTTAACTCTCCTATTTCTTCATTTATAAAAGCGATACTTCCCTCATTTTCTTTTGTATTATTTACATAAGGAACAAATACACTGTTTTGATAATCCGTGAAATAATTACGCAGGCTCGATATTCTGCGTTTTGCAAGATTGATATTATAATCTGTTGAAGCCAGCGGGCTGCAATATCCTTTCATGGTAATAGTTACTTTTTCACCATCTTTTAAAACTTTTAATAAAAGTGAGGCAAACCTCTCCAAGTCATGCATTCCGGCATCTACCGAATCATCAAAGAATATATCAATATCATCGGTGGCTCGTTCTATGTCAGCTCCTTTTGCACCTTTTGAATATTCTTTTTTATACTGTTCACGCATGGCAGTGTAATCCTCATAAGCTTTTTTATAGTTTTTAGTGGTAGTGGTTGCTAATGTTTTTTTATCCGGTTCATCATTGTGAAAATACAATGTAAGTGGGACTAAGAGCTTCATCTGGGTAACAAAAATTGTGGTACTATCCACTTTTGGAGGTGGTTCATTTATACCAGGAATTTTAAACATATAAATATCATTGCAGCAGGTTTCTTTTTCTTCAAAGTAAGAACCAATGCGATTAGAAGATAAAAAAGCTTCTGTTTTTTTTGAGCCTATAGAAAAATAAATGTCGTTATAGCTGCTATTTATAGGTACTCCAAGGTTTTTAGGTTTGTTGAACTCCTTGTTTTTATAATCACTTTTGAAGATGTCAAAACCCCCTAATCCTTCGTGCCAGTCAGAACTAAAGAATAATTCCTGACAGGGCTTGCAATAAAACGGAGTTATTTCATCGTCAATGGAATTGACCTTTTTTCCTACATTTACAGGCTTTTCGTAGCTTCCGTCTTTGTTAATTTTACTATACCAGATATCCATTTTACCTTCTCCTCCCGGCCGGTTGGATGCAAAAAATAATACTTCTTCATCCCCCAGGAAACCAACAGCAGGTTGAGTATTGGTATATCCGGCCATATTTATTTCTTCTGGTAATTTCTGTAAAGCATTCCAATGCCCGTTCTTAAATTCAGAAAAATACATTTCACAAATAAACTCCTGTGAATTTTTTTGTTCGCAACGGGTAATATATACTTTTGTGAAATCAGCGTTAAAAGCGGTATTTGCGTTATGAATTTTATCTCTGTTAAATAAAGAGTCCAGTTCTTTTGCGCTTTGCCATTTAGCATTATTTTTAGTAATGGCAGTGTATATCTTGTTGTAATTTATATTATTTTTTTTGTCACGGTCATTTGCATTACGCAGGGAAGAAAAATATAATGTACTATCAATAAGAATAGGAGCATACTCTGACACCTTGCTGTTTACGGAGCTATCTAAGTGAATAATATTGATACTCTTATCCGGGCTGGCAGTAAGTATAACAGCATAATCACAGGCTGCAACTTCCTGTATTGCTTTTTTAACAAAATAGTCGTTTTTCTTTTTCTTGTTTTTTTTGGCATACTTATCAAAAAGTTTTTTCGCTTCTTTATATTGGCCCAGGTGCTTTTGTATAGTTGCCAGCCAGAAAGCGCATTCGGGGAATAATTTGCCCTGTGCATCCGTTTTATAAACTTTGCTGTACCAATGCTTTGCTATTTCATAATCATAATTCAGGCGACTGGCTTCCGCATATTTGTACTGGATTTCAATGTTCCCGGAATCCTGCAAAATAGCCTGGTTGTAATAAATAGCCGCACCAAAAAAATCATTATCGGCAAAAGCCTTATCACCGTCCTCTAAGAGTGTTTTTAACTTTTGGGCATGAAGAGAAGAAAAAGAGAGAAGCAGGAGAAAAAGAATGCTCTTCCCCAGCCCCTGCGGAATATTCTGGCAGGCTCTCCTGAGGGTATAGCGATGATTTATGATAGTAAAACCGGCAAATTTTTTCATGTCATTTTATGTTTCTCCCTCCCCAATAGGGGGAGGGTTGGGGAGGGGTCTCACATATATATAGGACACACCCGTTTTTTTGCAATAAACCGTATTTCTTTTTTGAAAATATAAATTATTGAAATTTCGAATCCACCACGATTATTAGTTGCAGTAATAAGTTTAGAGTTGTTTACATCATAACTTAATCCGACATTAAAATTACGATATTCCATATTAGCTTTAGCTATAAATGCATCTTTAACGCGGTAGAAGGCTCCTAATGAAATGGCTGTGACAGCACCATTTACAGGTGTTAAATAATATTTTCCAAAAAGTCCTACAATAGTTTCTTTATATCGGCCCTGTCTTTGGTGCATAACGCTTGGTAGTATATCTAATTGTGCTGCAACAGGAAATTGTGCAATTCCGTTGATGGTTGTTTTCATATCTAACCTTATTGTAGCATCACTAAAAAAAGACTGCTTAGGTTTATTTAAATGCAGTATGGAAGCTCCAAAGCCTGCTTGTTTACGTTGAGATTTTCTCCACAAATAAGTAGCTCCTCCTCCAACATCAAAATAAATGAGGCGCATTTTGATGAAATTTTCACCGCTGCTTAATGCCGGGTTATAATTATCACCATCATATTGATTGTCGAATGTAAGTGCATTGGTATTAAAACTTTTGGTTGTAAATCCGGGCTGAATGCCAATAGAAACAATGTGTGTAGAATCAGTATCTAATTTTTTAATATACGCTGCTGATAATGCAATTTGTGTGGTTGTAAATTTCGAATCACCGGCTTTGTCAGTATTAATAAGCAGTCCAATACCCGGAGTGCCGCCTTTTATCTCCTTTTTCAATCGTGTATCTGTAGAAAGAGAATATGTTTTATAGGGGACAGGAATAGCAGACCACTGGCTTCTGTGATTTCCCACAAAACGCCAGTCACCATCAAACAATCCTGCTTGTGAAGGATTCAGATTTTGTGGTGATGAGTTGAACTGGGAGAAATGGATGTCCTGGGCAAAAGATGTAATAGGTAATAAGTACAATGTAATATGTATGATTACAGCCGAAAATATATGTTTTGGTTTCATAATTTCAAGTTTCAAATAGTACTTATTTAATTCTAAATATTTACCTAATTAGAGTTATATTTCCTTTCTTTTCCAGTTTTGCATCACTATAACATGTAGCCATGATATACCATGCAAATACATCAGGGTCAGACTTTTTGCCCTGGTAAGTTCCGTCCCATCCTTTTGTTATGTCGTATGTTTCAAAAACAAGTTCGCCTCTGCGGTTATATACTGCAAAATAGATTTTTTTGATTTCATTTCCTCTGACATATAAAACATCATTATTGCCATCACCATTTGGTGTAAATGTATTGGGTACAAACACATCCTCTGCTTCACATTTTATTGATACTACATAGATAGTAATACTGTCTGTTTTAGGGCAACCAACGGAGTCTAATATAGATACATAGTAGGTAGTTGTAGTGGTGGGAGAGATTGTCTGGTCAAATAAATTAGGATTAGTCATTTCGGCAGATGGTGACCAGATAACTGTTAAGGAAGAATCTGTTGTTGCATGAAGCGTTGTTGACTGGTCTTCCAGAATGGTATCATTATCTGCTGATGCGGAAATGGTATACTGTGAGGCATCTATCGAATAAACCGTTGTTGTAAGTGTTTGTGAACAGGTATCGCCAAATGTATCTGCTGTTGAAATAGTGACAGTATAATTGGTTGTATCATCAGGTGTTGCAACAGGGTTTGCAATAGTGGAATCACTTAAACCTGCTGCTGGCGACCAGCTATAAGCAATACCCCCTGATGCAAGTAATTGAGTGCTATTTCCCGAACAGATAGTAGTATTAGAACTTACAGAAACAGGGTTAGGTCCCACAAAATCAAGCTGGACTATGGTAGTGTCACTACAACCGGTTGCTGTAGTTGCAATCAGTTGTATATCATACACACCTATTGTGTCATAGGTATGGGAGGGATTTTGAAGAGCAGAGGAATCTCCATCTCCAAAATACCAAAGCCATGATACAGGAGCTGTAACAGATGAATCATTAAAACTTACCTGATAAATACATGGAACTTTTACGAAATCAAAATCAGCAGTGATGCCAGGATATATGGTTACAGTCATTGTGAAAGGCGTACCTAAACAGCCATCAGGGGTTGAGGTAGGTATTATTGTGTAAGCAACCAATTGGTCAGATGAAGCATTGTTGGTTATTGTATTACTCAAAGGTGTTCCCGATTGGTTTGTTGTACTTTCGCCAATAGTATTGGGATTATCGGTTGCAACCCAGGTATAAGTGGATGTTGTATTGCTTGTTAAAGGAACTGTTACAGTATTTCCACTGCATATTGACGCAGTAGAAGGGCTGGTAATGACTGGTGGGGGGATAACATCTACAATTACATTCTGAGGAGTTCCGTTACATCCATTGGATGTTGATGTTGGAGTAACTATATAAGATACCTGCTGAAGAGAAGAGGATATATTGATTATAGTATCTGTTATTGTATTGCTTGTTTGCAAACCGGTACTTTCACCTGTTGTGTTTAAATTATCTGTGGCAACCCAGGTATAAGTAGCGGCAATAGTACTTGCTAATAGCATATTTGCAGCAACTCCGGTGCATATAGTGGCTGTTGCCGGACTTGTTATTGCTGGTGATGGATTCACCGTTACTGTTATTGTTTGCGGATTGCCTGCACAACCTTGAGGAGTTGAAGTTGGTGTTATAGTATAAAGAACATTTTGAACAGCAGGCGTGTTGTTGTTTATCGTATCATTAATTGAACTGCCAGCTTGCAATGTAATACTTTCACCTGTTGTGTTTGAGTTATCTGTAGCCATCCAGGCATAGGTAGAAGCAAGATCGCTTGTTAACAGAAGGTTGGTAATATCCCCATTGCATATAGTGGTGGTATTGGGGCTTGTCATAGTTGGTGCAGGATTTACTGTTACTGTCAGCGTCTGTGGATTTCCTATGCATCCACCGGCATTTGAAGTTGGGGTTACTGTATATGAAACCGTTTGATCAACAGAAATGTTATTGGTTATTGCATCATTTATCGGGCTGCCCGTTTGTTGTGTAGTGCTTTCACCTGTTGTATTTGAATTATTTGCTGCAACCCAGGTATATGTGGATGATACATTGCTTGTCAATGCTATTGATAAAGAAACTCCACTGCATATTGAAGCTGATGGTGGGCTGGTTATATTTATATCAGGCATCACATCTATAACTACATTTTGTGGAGTTCCGGTACATCCATTGGATGTTGAAGTTGGAGTTACCGTATAAGTTACCTGCTGAATGGAAGACGAAGCATTGCTGATCGCATCTGTTATAGAGTCATTTGTTTGCTGGCTGATACTTTCACCACTTGTATTTGGGTTATTTGCTGCAATCCAGCTATAAGTAGCAGCAATGGTGCTTGTTAATGGCATATTTACTGTAACCCCGTTGCATATAGTGGCAGCAGGCGGGCTTGTCATAGCTGGTGCCGGATTTATGGTTACTGTTACAGTTTGTGGATTACCTACGCAACCTTGTGGTGTTGAAGTTGGTGTTACGGTATATAAAACAGTTTGAACAGAGGAGGAATTGTTGGCGATAGCATCATTTATTGTAGCGTTTGTTTGTTGTGTAGTACTTTCACCCGTTGTGTTTGCATTATTTGCTGCAATCCAGGAGAAATTAGAAGGTTCGGTACTGGTGAGAGGTATATTTAACGTGTTTCCACTACAAACTGTTGCACTGTTGGAGCTTGTCATAGAAGGCAGTGGATATACTGTTACCGGTATAGTCGCTGTATCGGTACATAATGTTCCCGGATTAACGATTAATGTTACGGTATAAGTTCCTAAGGCTGAATATGTCCAGGATGGTGAAAAAAGGTTGGAGGTATCATTCGTTAATCCTGCTTCACCAAAGTCCCAATGATAGGTAAAAGCATTTATGGAATTCTGACTAAAATTAGAAGGCATACCAAAGCAAAATGGTTGTTGAGTGGGGATAGAGGCTATAGGAATACCACAATTAACCACATTGAACTGAAAATCTCTTTTGTTGGTGCTTAATAGTATTCCATTTCTATACTCTTCAACACATACGCCAATTACCCATTGTCCAATCATATTAGGTGTTCCGGTCATTAAACCGGTTGCCGGGTCTACTGCTAATGCGGGTGATGAGCTCATTGGGTAAGAACCAGTGTATGGAGACAGCCAGGGTACAAAAGGATAAGGAGGAGGAGCGGCTATAGCACTGCAGCCGCCAGGAGTTTGAGGTCCCAATATAGGGCAACTGGCTGTTAATCCGGTATATGGATCGCATAATTCATAATGTAAAGAATCCCCATCAGGGTCTGTAGCGGAGTGGTCAAAATTTAAAGGAACACCTGCGCATAAAAAGATAGGAGGAAAATTATTGTAATGAGGGCTATTATTACACGTTGCCAAACCAGGGTCAGGGATGTGTGCCATATAGGTGGAACCCACAGCACCCGGGTTAACAAGATTCAATATAGTACCATTTCTGCAGCAACGCTCGTAAACCAGGTTATAGCCTCCGGCAAGTGGTGGAAGATTAATTGTAGTTTGATAAATAGCTTCTTCAACACAAATGTTGGTAGGAGGGGTAAGGCATGGGTTACTTAAAGGGAAGGGCAATGTATCAGAGCCTGGGAATGCCATATATATGCTATCGAGATAAGTACCCAGACTATCAAAAACAAAGATGGTAGCAGGATTGTCATATAAAGCAATGCCATTATAACAGTCGCGGTATAGTTTTAAGGTAATTCTGTAATTATTACCCCCCAGGCAATCGTAATAAATTTCACCACCCACAATGTGAGTAGCGAAATTCTTTAACGACAGGAGCGTAAAAAATAAAAGTAATATGTAATATTTAATTTTCATAAAGTCCCAGCGAGGCTGTCTAAAAAGCCTCCTTGCCAGTCATTTCGAGCGAAGTCGATAAGCCTATTGGTTTGATTACCAAGAGCTTTAACAAGCGCCATACATAATATTTATAATAGAAATTGACTTTTTAGGCAGCCTCGTAAGTGATTGTTAAATATACAAAAAATCCTTTTGATTCATTGGTAAACAATATTCTATACAGTCCAATGATAAAGAATAAAGTTTTCTCCTCCCTTTAGAGGGGCTATCTAATTAGTGTCACATTCCCCTTTTTTTCAATTTCATTACCATTGTAGCATTTCGCTTTTAAATACCAGGCAAATACGGCAGGGTCTGCTTTATTACCTTTGTATATCCCATCCCAACCCTTTTTCAAATCAGATGTTCCAAATACCTTTTCGCCCCAGCGGTTATAAACAACAAAATAGAGTTGTTCTATTTCGTTTCCTCTGACAAAGAGTATATCATTCTTTCCGTCAGCATTTGGTGTGAATGTATTAGGAACAAAAATGTCAGCCGGATTACATTTCATAGATACGACATATACGGTAATAGTTGCACTCTTAGGACACCCTGCAGAATCAGTAATTTGCACAGTATAGGTAGTTGTGGTTGCGGGTGAAGCAATGGGATTGTAGTCGTTAGGATTACTCAGTCCCACAGCGGGGCTCCATAGTATGGATAGTGTTGTATCTGTGACGGCATGAATAATGGTGCTTTCTCCTTCACCAATGGTGTCATCATCAACGGTAGCAGTTAGTGGGAAAGCAGCAGAATCCAATACAAAAACTGTAGTAGAAAGGGTTTGGGTACACGTATCTCCAAATCCATTAATAGAGGATATTGTGACTGCATATTGGGTGGTTGTATCAGGGTTGGCAACCGGGTTTGCTATTGATGGATTTGATAAACCAGTTGCCGGTGACCAGCTATAGGCAAATCCACCTGTTGCATTTAGCTGGGCTGTATTTCCTGTGCAAATCGTTGTGTTTGCATTTACAGATGTTGGTGTAGTTCCTGCAAAATTAACCTGTACTATTGCCGTATCTTTGCAACCATTAACATTAGAAGCAATCAGTTGTACATTGTATGTTCCGGTTGAATCAAAGCTATGTAAAGGATTTTGAAGTGCAGATGAATCACCATCATCGAAAAACCAAAGCCAGGACACCGGAGTAACAGCCGATGAATCATTAAATGTAACCTGGCTGCTGCAGGGAGCAGAGACAAAATCAAAATCAGCAGTAATTGACGGGTATACTGTTACATATTGGTAGGCGGTATCCAGTACATTACATGTTGAAGGGTCGTTTACGTATAAACGGATTAAGTAGGTTCCAGGTGTATTATAAGTTTTTATGGGGTTTACAACTGTAGATGTAGTATCGCCTCCTCCAAAGTCCCATAAAAAGGTAGAGCCGGGAGAACTTTGATTGTCAAAAGTAACAGTTACCGGTGCGCATCCGTTAGCATAATTAACTGTGAAGTTGGCATTAACAATAGGAACCTGGAAATCGAATTTGAAAGTACCATTATTACAGTTAAAAGAATGATTAACATTAGTTCCTGTATTTGGCCATGAGCCGGGTGTTACCGGAAAATCGTCATTGCCTCCGCAGCCTGCGCATACGGATTGATATATGATTCCTTTTTTATCAAAACGACTTGTGCCACCATCTACGTGCTCCATGCTTTGTGCACCGCCAAAATAAGTAGCATATACCAGGGAAGCGGCATCTGTTGAAAGCACAAACAGATAAAAATTGAAACCATCAGTGGTAGGTTGTATTGCATCTCCTGTAAGAGGCATATTGGTAGTAGGAGTTCCATTCAAAATGTGTCCCCCCCATCCTGAAACATAGATGTTTTCACAGTAGTCAATTAGAAATGCAGCAGGTGAAATATTGATGTTGCCATCGCCATTACCAAAAATAGTAGTAAACACCTGGCTGCTCAATGAATTATTCAGCTTCCATATAAATTGTTTACTGTTTGGGTTTGAATATACACCCCCTGAAACAGGCATATTTCCAAGTGTTTGACCAATAATGTATACATCATAATCTTTGTCGAGCTGGATAAAGAAGGATTGGTCGTACTGTGTGGTGCCAATGAATGTTGAATTTAAAATAATTGTTCCATCTTTTTTTATTGAAGTAATAAATCCATCTGTTACACCGCCATTATAAACAGTGCTTAATGCGCCTGCTGTTACCGGGAAGTTATTGCTGGCGGAACCTCCTGTAGTATACACATTTAAAGAATCATCTAAAGCAACTGCGTAGCAGGCATCATCAGCAGTTCCACCAAGGTAAGTGCTCCACAATAAAGTGGATAAATCAGGGTCCATTTTAAAAATAACTCCATCCAGGCCACCTCCTGAATTAGGTTGAACGCTTCCTGTTGTTGTAGGAAAATTGGAAGAATAGGTACAGCTTGCAATATAACAGTTTCCAAAGGCATCGAGTTGTATCTCGCCACGGTAATAATCGCCATAGTTATATACAAGTGAGTTACTGGAATTTATACCATCGTTTAAACTTCCGCCTATATATGAGCAGGATAATAAGTTAGTACCGGCAGCATTAAAACGTGCAACATATAAATCGCTTCCATTAAGGTATTCGGTGCCGTTAGGTGCATAATTTAAATAAACACCCCCATTGAATGTAATATCATAGGCTCCTGCGGTAACAGGAAAGTCGTTGGAGCCTGTTACACCTGAAAGCATAAGCTCATCCTGTGCATTAACGATAAGGCTACTTACAACTTCAGTACTGTTTGCTCCACCGAAATAAGTAGAGTAGATGAGTGAAGTTCCCGTAGCATCATATTTTGTAATAACCACATCGGTTCTGCCGGATTGTACTACCCCATTGTATGTTACGTCATAAGCTCCCAGTGTTGTTGGAAACCCTTGTGCAAAACAAGTACCACCTGAATATAAATTACCGTCAGAATCATAAGTGGCCGTCATACCAAAGTTATCTGCCGTAGAGCCGGAAGAGCAGGCAAAAATCAGTACAGGGTCAATAATTAATTCCACACCTTTTGTATAGCCCTGTGGAAAATAGAAATTTACAACGTTGTTCTTTAAATTAAATTCACAAGGTACTTCCATTCGTTTACCACCAACCCATTGATAAGCAAAGGGGCGTTGTTCTATTATTTCATTAACACTTGTAGTTAGTCTTAAAGCTCCTTTTTCAAGAGTTATTTTATCAAGTCCTTCGTAAAATAGCTGTATTTGTTCAGGGTTTCCGTTTGGAGCTACAATAAAATTGTATTTAATGCTATTTTGTAACCCTACTATTTGCAGGTCGATGCCATCGTATAAGTTTTGATAATTGATTTCGCGATAGTTTTTTACGTTGCCCGCCCACTTGGTTTTATCATTGCCTATAAAAAAATTACAATAGTCGGGAGTAGGCTGTTGTGCTTTTATTTTAACAGTTTGTAATGAATTGAGAAACGTTGTGCGGAAGGCGTGGGAGTGAAGTGCTTCACCCCTTAATCCCCTCTCCGAACCAGAGGGAGCTGTTGGTGAGTTGCCCGTTGTATTAGGTACGATTGAATTTTTTTTCTCCTTTTGGATATGATTTTCACGCAGCGTTTCTTTATCGTAAAAACTATAAGTAAAACAATTCTTTTGAAGGAACATAACTCCACCATCTAATTGGGCACGGTATAGAATTTTTTTATCCCATTGGTTTTTATTTTCTGTGAATTTAATGGCGTTTTGAGGAGTATCCTCTTTTGATTTCTGTTTTGTATTGTCGTGAATCTCTTTATTATTCAATTGATTGAGAGCAAAGGCACAATATGGACGATAAAGTACATGAGATAAAAGGAGGATGAATAGAATAGCGTATCTCATTTGCATTATAGATTACAAGCAAATTATACTTCGGCTAAATGAGTTTGCAATAGTTCGACAAGCCCACTAACCATTGCAAACTCATTCGCTCAGTATAACTGGTTCTATGCGATTTTGTTTTTGCAAAATCACTAAGAACCAGTATATTTATTTCAAAGTTATATATAAACTATCTGATAACCGTAATATGTCCGATTTTTGTTTTTAGTTCCTCTTTTGAACAAAGGGTTTTATACTTAATTCTCCATATATATACATCCTGTTCAGCCAGTTTTCCTTTGATTGTTCCATCCCATCCTGTTTCCATATCATTGGTTTCAAAAACAAGTTCTCCCCAGCGGTTAAATATCATCATGTGAAATTCTTTAATATCAACTCCCTTAATAATAAATGAGTCATTCAGCAAATCATTGTTAGGGGTGATGGAATTTGGTACCCAGAGTACTCCTGATTCGAAACTACCTTCTACAAGAATGGTGTCTGTTAAAACACATAGAGGAGTAGTTACTGTAATCCAATATTTACCGGCATTTGTAATTTCTATTGTTTGTGTTGTTGCACCCGTAGACCATAAGTAGCTGAGTGCTCCGGAACCGGCATCCAATGTATATTTTTCTATATCACATAATGCAACATAATCACTCACAGGGATAGGTGAAAGCCCAATAATGTTGATTGTATCCCAAACACTACAGTTTTGGTTTGATACTTTAACTGTATATACTTCTCCTGTGTAAATAGTGATTGCCTGTGTTTGCTCACCGGTAGACCATAAATAGGTTGCGCCTGTATTACTTCCCGGGTCAAGTTGAATGGAATCGCCAGGGCAAAGATTTTCCGATGAAGGCAGATTAACATTTGATGGGTAAGAGGTATATGAGATGTTTATAGTATCTTTTGTCTGGCAAGGGCCCCAGTTAGCCATTACCCAATATTGTCCGGCTGTAGTGAATATATTATTCTGTGAGTTGTTTCCTGTAGACCATTGATAGGACATAGCACTGGAAGGAGCACTTAACATTATACTTTGTCCATCGCATAGAACCGTATCATTTCCTAATGCAGGTTTAGCAGCCTGTTGTATATTGATAGTATCTGAATCTGAACAGGCACCGTTGCCAATAGTTGCCCAATAAGTTCCTGGTGTTGTTACTGCAATGGTTTGGGAAGTAGCTCCTGTTGACCATGTATAAACAGAGCCGGATGTACCGGCATCAAGCAATGTATCCGGTGGCTGACAAACCAGAATATCACTGCCGAGATTTACTGATGGCGGAGGTACAACCACCACATTTAAATGAGCCGTATCTGCAAAGATACAACCGGATGAGTCAATGGCTATGAGTGTTACATTGTAATTACCGGGAGCAGTATATGTATGGCTTGGCGAAATGGTTGTGTTGAGCGGGGATCCATCACCAAAATCCCATATATAGTTGAACGCATTGGTGCTGGTATTATTAAAATCAACAGATGAACCACTGCAAATAGTATCATTTGGTTCGGTAATAAGATGTGCATTTACACCCGATGCCTGAAAATCAAATTTAAAAACGCCTTCATTGCAGTTAAACGAGTGGTTAACATTTGAGCCTGTGTTGGGCCATGCGCCTGGTGTTACAGGAAAGTCATCATATCCGCCACAGCCGGAGCATACAGCCTGGTATACAATACCTTTTTTATCAAAACGACTTGTTCCGCCATCTACATGTTCACGGCTTTGATTACCTCCAAAGTAGGTTGCATAGAGAAGGGCGGTAGCATCAGGTGCAAGTACAAACAGGTAAAAATTAAATCCATCTGTTGTTGGCTGAAGTGCGTTAGAAGTAAGCGGCATATTGGTAGTGGGTGTTCCTGCTAATATATTACCTCCCCATCCACAAACAAAAATATTTCCGCAGCCATCCACCAGAAAGGCAGAAGGAGAAATATTTACCTGATTGTTTCCATTACCAAAAATGGTAGTAAATAGCTGGGTGCTTAAGGTGCTGTCCACCTTCCATATAAACTGTTTACTGTTGGGATTAGAGTACACTCCCGAAGATACAGGCATCACACCTTCTGTTTGTCCTACAATATATACGTTGTAGTCAACGTCAAACTGAATTAAAAAAGACTGGTCATAAGAACTGGTTCCAATAAATGTTGAGCGTATGATAGCAGAGCCATCGTTTTTTATTTTGGTGATGAATCCATCGGTAAAGCCCCCGTTATAGTTGGTGCTTAATGTTCCTGCTGTTGTGGGGAAGTTAAAGCTGGATGTACCTCCGGTAGTATACACATTCATAAAATTATCTACTGTGAGTGCATAGCAGCCGTCATCACTGCTTCCTCCAAGATAGGTGCTCCATAATAAAGCAGATAGGTTAGCATTCATTTTAAACACTACACCATCCATGCCTCCTCCTGCATTGGGCTGGGGGCAGCCTGTTATTGTCGGAAAATCTGTTGAGTATGTACAGCTTGCTATGTATACATTGCCAGTGTTATCAACCTGTATCTCGCCACGATAATAATCTCCATAGTTATAGGCTAATGTTCCACTTGAATTAGCTCCATCATTTTGAGTTCCGCCAACAAAGGAAGAAGCGATAAGACTTGTTCCGGTACTGTTAAACTTAGCAACATATAAATCTGTTCCATTTGCATACTCCGTACCGTTTGAGGTGAAGGATAAAAATGAACCCCCATTAAAAGTAATATCATAAGCTCCTGAAGTAACCGGAAAATCACTTGAACCTGTGGCTCCATAGAGCATCAATTCATTTTGTGAGTTTACAATAAGGCTGCTGATTATTTCTGTGCTTGTTGAACCGCCCAGGTAGGTTGAATATAATAAAGATGTTCCAGTAGCATCATATTTTGTAATTACTACATCTGTTCTTCCGGCCTGACTAACACCATTATACGTAACATCGAAAGCTCCTGTTGTGGTAGGATACCCCTGGCTAAAACATGTCCCACCGGCATATAAACATCCCTGGTCATCATAAGTGGCAGTCATGCCAAAATTATCCGCTGTAGAGCCTGAAGAGCAAGCAAAAACCAACACTGGGTCAATTATCAGTTCTATGCTTTTATCATATCCTTTTGGAAAATGAAAGCTGACAGTTGTATTTTTTAAAACAAATTCACAGGGAACTTCAACCTGTTTGTCATTTATCCATTGCCAGGCATAAGGTTTCTGTTCAATAATTTCGTTGACAGAAGTTTTTAATACCAGTGCACCTTTCTGAATCTTAATATCATCAAGACCTTCATAAAGAAGGCGTATATCATTTGGTTTTGAATACGGAGCAACAATAAAGTTGTACTTTACACTGTTTCCCATACCTAATACCTGCAAATCTATATTTGTGTAAAGATTTTCATAATATATTTCCTTGTAGTTTTTCACATTGCCCGCCCATTTGCCAGAATCCTGACCAATATAAAAGTTGCAATAATCCACAGTTACTTGTTTACCATTGACTTGGTTTGTTTTGTTTGAATTGAGAAAGGTCATGCGGAAGGCGTGGGAGCGGATGGCCTTACCCCCTGTTGGTGAGTTGCCCCTTGTATTAGGCACGATTGAATTTTTTTTCTCCTTTTGGATATGATTTTCACGCAGCGTTTCTTTATCGTAAAAATTATAAGTAAAGCAATTCTTTTGAAGGAACATAACGCCACCATCTAACTGAGCACGGTATAGTATTTTTTTATCCCATTGGTTTTTATTTTCTGTGAATTTTATCTGGCTATGAGCAGGCGATTCCCTACGGGTATCACCGGTATCGGTAATGGCGATCATTTTACTCTCCTGAAGGAAGAGATGAAATGTAAATAGAAAAAAAAATAGTTTTATTTCCAGTTTCATTCTCATTTTAACAAAATTACAATTTCACCCCTATTACTAAAATATCATCTATCTGGGCTGTATTTCCTTTCCACTCTTCATGGGCAGCTATAACCAGCTCTTTTTGTTCCTGTATATGTAGCTGCTGGTTGTTTGACAATATTTCTTTAAACTTTCGCGTGCCGAACCGTTTTCCTTCATTGCCACCAAACTGGTCAACATAACCATCTGAAGAAAGATAAAGGTTCATGCCTTTTTTTATCGGGATTATATGGTTGGTATATTCTGTTTTTAAAAAATCTTTTTTCTTTGAAATAAAGGTGCTGCCACCTACAGAACGGGCATCTGCTTTAATTACCTCTAACTCATTATCTGCTATTATATACAATGGGTTTTGTGCTCCGGAATATTCTATCCGGTTATTTGCATAGTCTATACAACACAGGGCTATATCCATTCCATCATCGGACAAAGCACCTTCTTTGCCCTGGTGAAGGGCTGCAACTATTCCCTGGTTGAGCAGACGCAGTATTTCCGATGGAGTAGTTATTTGTTTTTCGTTTACAATCTGGTTTAATAAGGTATTGCCTATCATGCTCATAAATGCCCCCGGAACACCATGACCCGTGCAGTCAATGGCGGCTATAATAATTTTATTATTGAGTACCGAAAACCAGTAAAAATCACCGCTTACAATGTCTTTTGGCTTATAAAATATAAAAGAATCCGGTAAATGTTTTTGTATCTCTGATTCTTCTATTAAAATACTTTGCTGGATGAGTTGGGCATAGGTTATGCTGTCGATTATTTTTTCATTCGTGCGTTTTACTTCATCTTCGGCTATTTTCCTGCCGGTGATATCGGTATCTATTACCACTAATTTTTTTATGTTCCCTGCTTCATCAAGAATAGGGGTTAAGGTGCTTTGCATCCATTTCTTTGTACCATCTTTAGCCTTATTCTGGGACTGGTAAACGGAAGGTTTTTTATTTTCAATGCTTTGGTGTATCAGGGCTTTTATTTCATCATTTGCGCTTATCTCTTCCAAGGTGTTTCCCTGCTTTTTGATATCTTCAAGGGTATAGCCAAGCAGGCGCGTAACGCCCGCGTTTATCCATTCTATTTCACCTTTGGGGCCACAGATCAACACACCGTTATCCGTTTCACTGGCTACAATGGATAACTGTTCTAATTGTTTATTCAAGGCTTCCAATGTAGTATTTGCACGTTGTTTTTGGCGGTAGCTCCTGTAAATAAAAAATAAAAGCAGGAGTAACAGGGACAAACCAATAATCAATGCGTTGCGCTGAAGCTTTTGTTTTTCTATTTCCACTTTTGTAATGGCATTTTGTTTTTCCTGCTCCGCTTTTTCTGCTGCCTGCTTTTTTTCAAACTCAAAGTTCATTTCGGAACGGACAATTTTTTTTGTATTTTCTTCATTAAAGAGGCTGTCTTTGGCTATGATGTATTTTTTGTAATGTTCAAAGGCTTTTGCTGGTTGGTGGGTTTGGGAGTAAAGTTCGCTAAGAGATTGTTGGGTGGCTTTAACTAAATCTAACGCATTTATTTCTGTTGAAAGAGCCAGAGCTCTTTGTAAATATTGTTCTGCTTCTCTGTGTTTTTTAATGCTAGTGCAAATAACTCCGATGTTGCCGAGATTAGCAGCTATTGAATTTCTATCTCCCAATTCTTCTGCAATTTTCAATGCCTTGAAATCATAGTCCAATGCTTTTCTGAATAAGGAATTGAGCCCAATAGAACCTTTTAGGTACTTTGCTTCGCTTGCTTGTTTGTAATAAACAGACCCTATGTTTGAGAGATGAGTAGCAATTCCATTTTTATCGCCCAACTCTTCCGCAATTTTCAATGCCTTTAAATCATATTTCAAGGCGGTCAAGTAATCTTTTTGCGCCAAATATATATTCCCGATGTTGCCAAGGCCAATTGCAATACCATTTTTATCACCTGATTCTTTGTCAATTTTCAATGCACTGAAATAATAGTCCAATGCCTTGGTATAGTCACCTTTTACTTCATATACAATCCCGATATTGCCCATATGTCTCGATATTCCATTTCTATCACCCAGACCTTCCGCTATTTCCAATGCCTTAAAATAATTGTTTAATGCTTTGGGATAGTCCCCTTGGTCAAGGTAAATATTTCCTATGTTACCAAGAGAAATAGAGATCGCTTTTTTATCTTTTAATAATTCCCTGATTTTTTTTGCTCTGAAATTATATTCAAGAGCAATGGGATAGTTGCTTTGGATCCGATAAAACACTGAAAGATTGTTATAGGATTTGGCAACACATCTCTGTCTGCTCGCCCATGCAGGAGTATTAATTTCCCCCACATCAATGAATGGCAGACAAAGATTCAAGGCCTTCATGCTCAAAATGATGGCTGTGTCAGGGTTAATGTTTCTAAGTTCCCAAGCGAGTTGATTGAGGGTGTTTATACGAACAGTATCAAGTGGCAATCCATTCAGCCCACCCTCTATTGTTGGCATTAATTCAGCAGATGTGCCACTGTTTAATTTTTTAAGAAGGGATAGTAAAGAATCTGCTTTATTTTGCTGGGCTGAACTGAAAAGCGAGCAAAATAGCAACACAAAGGATAAAAAAAAATTTAAGTTTTTATTCATTGTTAACAAAATTACAATTTCACCCCTATTACTAAAATATCGTCTGTCTGGGCTGTATTTCCTTTCCACTCTTCATGGGCAGCTATAACAAGCTCTTTTTGTTCCTGTATATGTAGCTGCTGATTGTTTGACAATAGTTCTTTAAACTTTCGCGTTCCGAAGCGTTTTCTTTCATTGCCACCAAACTGGTCAAAATAACCATCCGAAGAAAGATAAAGGATCATGCCTTTTTTTATCGGAATTATATGGTTGGTATATTCTGTTTTTAAAAAATCTTTTTTCTTTGAAATAAAGGTGCTGCCACCTACAGAACGGGCATCTGCTTTAATTACCCCTAACTCATTATCAGAAATGATATACAAAGGGTTTTGGGCACCTGCATATTCTATCCGGTTATTTGCGTAGTCTATACAACACAATGCTACATCCATTCCATCATCAGACAAAGCACCCTC
>JAHEXZ010000093.1:0-10172 GCA_023251835.1 Bacteroidota bacterium
GAAATAAAAGCCGATAAACAACCAATTGGTAAAGTGGATATAGTTAAACCCTTTACTACTCATACTATTCAGTTGAATAGTAGTGATATGTTTTATCTCTTTACAGATGGTTATGCCGATCAGTTTGGAGGTAATAAAGGAAAGAAATTTATGTATAAACAATTGAAAGAACTACTCTTGGCAAATTCACACTTAGCAATGGCTGATCAGAAGAAGGTGTTAAAAGATACGATTGAAAATTGGAGGGGCGCTTTAGAACAAGTTGATGATATTCTTGTGATTGGAATAAGAGTGTAATTCGTATCTTTAATGTAATAACCACGATTGTTTGTGTTAATTCATTTCAAAATAGGATTAGGTTATAAAAAAAACTTACCATATTTTTGCTTTGATGGGATACCGTTGGTTTTTATAAATGTTTTCAGGTATATATGAAAGAAAATTCGTTTGAAAATTACTTTTCTGGGAAAAAAGGGATTTACGCATGTATATTTATTATAGGCCTTATCTGTTTCCTTGTATTTAAGGATTTTATTTTACTTCACAGTGTTTACCTGTATAAAGATGTTGCTAGTGACTCTATCAATTTCAGTTACGCTCAATTTCTTAATATTTCTGAATACATTCATACACAAGGTTTTCCGAAATGGTCGTTTAATAATGGTATGGGACAAAATATATTTTCACTCATACTAAGAGACCCTACTGATATAATTCTATACCTGCTCAAAAGAGATACTATAGCTTATGTGATTATATTTAAAGAACTATTTAAAATTATAGTAAGCGGTATAGTATTTTATTTGTATTTACGTAGGCTCTCTCTTACCAAATATACTTCTGTCATAGGTGCAATGCTTTATTCATTTACAGGCTTTATGATATTAGGCAGTGGTTGGTATATATTTACTTTTGAGGCTATGATGCTGGCCTTATTGTTATTTTCTTTTGAGAAAATATTTCAGGATGATTCATGGTATTTATTTCCGGTGTTAATTGCATTAGTTGCTATATCAATGCCATTTAATTTATATGTATATGGTATTTTTCTCTTTGTTTATGTACTCTTTAGATATCTTTTCGTAAAAGGAACTGAATTACGCGGATTGTTTGTTTTAATAATCAAAATGGCTTTCCTTACCATTTTGGGACTTGGAATGAGTTCTGTTTTTTTATTCAGTAATATAAAGCAATTGTTGGAAAGTACCCGTGTTTCAGGTGATGTAACATACTTCGATAAACTTTCTCAGTTCCCTGTGTTAGGTCTTGCAGATACGCAAAATTATATGACAAGCATTTTGCGCTTCTTTTCTAATGATATACTTGGCACAGGGCTTAACTTTAAGGGCTGGTATAACTATCTTGAGGCTCCTTTGTTTTACTGCGGGCTGTTAACCCTTTTGTTAATACCACAGGTGTTTATTTATTTAACTAAAAGGCAAAGAATTATATATGCAGCATTTATTATTATCTGGTTGCTGCCTGTATTATTCCCTTATTTCAGATATGCATTTTGGTTATTTACCGGAGATTATTACAGGGCATTTTCATTGTGTATAGATACATGTTTTATTTTTATCGGAGTAAATGCATTGAATTATATTGATAAATACGGTAAAGTAAATTTAATTGTTTTAATAGCTACTTTTATTTTTCTTCTTATTCTCTTATATTATCCATATACAGACCAACCCAATGTCATCAATAAAGATATACGTGCTACGGTAAGAAATTTTATAATACTATATGCAGTGCTGATTTATTTATTAGGTAGTTCTAAATATAAACTATGGATACAATTAGCATTACTGTTTACTTTATTTATTGAATTAACCTATTTTTCTTATACAACTGTAAATAAAAAGAGAACAGCAATTACAGCTAAGGAGCTGAAACAAAAAACAGGCTTTAATGATTATTCATTAGAAGCAATCGCTCATCTTGATAAAATAGATAAGAGTTTTTACCGGATAGATAAAACGTTCTCATCCAGCCTTGCTTATAATGGGGGATTAAACGACCCGCAGGCTCAATATTATAAGGGGACAGGTAGTTATAATTCTTTTAACCAGAAATATTATATCCGATTTTTAGATGGAACCAGCGTAACCAATATAAAAAAGGATGCAAAGGCTGAATTAGAATCAAAAAGGATAACCGGGCTTATTAACAGACCCTTATTAGAATCCTTGTGTAGTGTAAAATATATATTTAGCAAACCGCAGAATAACAGCTTTATGTATTTTTCTCACGATTCTGTTGCCCGCTTTGGGGATATTACAATATTCAGGAAGAAAAACTACTTGCCTTTGGGTTTTACTTATGATAAATATGTTCTTTCAAAGGATTTTAAACAGGTTTCCAATAATCAAAAAGATGTTTTTCTTTTTAAAACAGTTGTTATTGATGAAAAAGATAAAGATTTATATAAAGATTTCACCCGCTTTGAATTAAAAGATACTGTTGCCGGATATAGCTGGGAAGCCTATGAAAATGATATTAAACAGCTCCGTCAGGATACATTGGCACTTATGGAACATAATCATAATACTGTTAAAGGTAAAATTGCTGTTGATAAAAGAAAAGCATTATTCTTTTCAATACCTTATGATACGGGCTGGTCAGCAACGGTTGATGGAAAAATAACCCCAATTGAAATAGTTGACTTTGGCTTATCAGCCGTGTTTCTTGAAAAAGGTGAACATACAATAGAGCTTAATTATAATATACCTTATTTTAATACTGGAATACTTATTTCTTGTATTTCAATTGCTTTATTCCTGCTTCTTGTATTATGGTTAGAGTATAAAAAAAGAAAAGGGCAGACAGTAATTTCAGTTACTTCTTAAACAGTTTCTTAATATTAGAAAATTATGCTAATTTAACTTACGTTAAAAATTTCAGATGACAGCAATTGTTGTAATAGTTATAATTCTTTGTTTTGCATTTATTATTTACGAAAGTAAATTCCGACAATTACAAAACAATAATTCAAGTATCCCGGAAATATTCCTTGTAAGCGCATCTGCAAGCTACCTCATATACCTCTTATTTTTTCAGTTTGCTGATTATATCCGTTCTTTTAATGTTAAGTTTCCGCACTCGGAGTTTATCCCTCCGGCACGTGCTGCAAGTTATGAATATGATGGTATTGAAGGGTATACCTTGTACGTATTAATGTTTGTGAATATCGTTGTTGCCCTTGCCGTTAGCGGTATAGTGTCCCGTATTAAAAGCAAAGCAACTTATTTAGGTGTTTTTCTTGTGTTCACAATTATTGCAGTCAGCTATTTTGTACACATAGGCTTTATACCTGCTATGAGCAGGTTTACGGGCTATGAAAACAAAAATCCTTTTGTTATGATAGTTGTGTTGGCTGTTACAGGAGGACTTTGGTATGCATATCAGAAATTGAATGAAAAATGGTTCCTTTTATTATTAGCTATTTTACTGCTTCCTGTTTGTTTTATTGCAACATCTGCGATATCTATTTTTGACTATTCATTTATATTTTCACCCGCTTTGCGGTTACTTGATGGCAACTCGCTTTCTGATATTTATCTTCAATATGACTTGTTCCTTTCTATCCTGGCCGCGGCATGGATGAAGCTGAATATTGATTTAAATCTTTTTCAGATACTTGGGCATTTGTCGTTTTACATTTTGTTTCTCGTTGTCTTTGTTTTTTCTAAAAAATTATTTCTTAATAAGGCATTGCCGGTTTTACTGTTGGTTTCACTCTTAATTATAAGATATTATGCAATTATGCTGGATCCAGTTGCTATTTTTCAGGTAACTCCTTTAAGACTAGAACTGTGGGTAATATTATTGTTGTTGGTGTATTATAAAGGACCTTATCATTGGATAAACGGTATTGTAATGGGAGCTTTGCTGATGCTTCATAAGAACTTTGGTCTTATTTGGACATTATCTTATTATCAGCTAATAGGAACACTCTTTATAATTGGCTTTGTTGAGGCCTTTTTAAGACGGAAAACTGAAACAAATGTTTTGAAAGAATTTTTGAAAAAACAATTGCTGCTCAATTATAAGAACCTCATTATAATAGTTGCTTTTGTTGGAGCAAGTATTATAATGTTTAAAGGATTTATTCCTAAGAGTGCCCTTCTCTATCAGCAGATAGGGGTGGGAATGATTCAAATTATGCCACAGTCTTTCTATTGGTACATCCCAATTACTTTATCAATGTGTTTTGTTTTACTTCTTAAATACAGAAAAGCGCTTTCAATGCAATATTTACAAACTGGTTTGTTCATTTTGTTTGTAACCATTGGCAACTCCATTTATTTTTTCGGGCGGAGCCATGAGCATAATATTTTAAACATTGCAACATCTTTACTCTTTACCATTTTTCTTGTGTTCGATTTGCTGGCCAGTGGAAAAACAAGGGTGGATGTAGCTATTCCAAAACAAAAAGGTAAAAAGGTTGTAGTTCAGGAACCACAGCAGATGGAGAGGCTCTTAAAAATAAGAGCTAATATAATTAATGTGCTACCCATACTGTTAATTGCGGGTGCAGGATTTTATTATTCTGACATGACCGGGCATAAAATAAAAACGCAGTTCAAAAATTTAAAAAAGGGTCAGTTTATCTATCCACTTACTGTTCCAACCGATTTTGCATCGCTTAAAAAAATTACGAATAATAGCGATAGTATTTACTTTTTGAATTATCAGGATGACTTCCTTTATTATTACTACGGTCATTATAAACCTCATGGTTATTTTAGTCCTTGCGCTACCTGGCTGCTGAAAAAAGATTTAGTAAATTTTGTTCAGGGCCTTATTGACAAACATCATTACATTGTAACAACCGATATAAGATATATTGCTGAGTTGTTGCCTGATTTGCATTATAATCATGTTGCTTCCGAAGGAGTATATACTTCTTTAAGCAGGGACAGCGTTGAATTATTCCTGCAGGCAAACCCAGCTACTTCACTTGCTCACATAGGAATTGATAGTGCCTTGGGTAAAAATGGTATCAATATGCCACCAATTACCTTTAATAATAATTTTACCCTGGAACTGATTGTTAAACCTGATTCGGAGCAGATTCCTAATTCAAGTATAGTTGTAAATGCAATGAACGATAGTATTGGACCTAGCGGTATTACTTTTCAGCAAAATGGTCCAAATAATAACCAATTCCTGTTTGCCTATGGTGGTGGAAAATCATGGACACCTCCTGCTATGTTTATGTTACAGGCAAATACATGGAATTATATAGTAGCAACTGCTAATAAAGGAAAAATAACAGTTTATAATAATGGACAGGTAGTTGCTTCTGAAAAGGCTGATTTTAATATTAAAAATTCACCAGCCCCACTTGTTATTGCAAATGGCATCGGCCGCGAAAACCAGTTTAACGGAATAATACGTGAGGTTAAATTAATGAATGATACTATATCAGCATCAACCATTGCACGTAACCTGGAAACCATAAAAGCCAGACTAAAGTAATAAAGTTGAAAGAATATAAGGGTTTTATAATTATTAAAATGAATTATCAGCAAAAGCAATACGAGTATAGAAAAAAGTTACTCGCAATGTATTATAATGCTAATGCCGGCCACATAGGATGCTCATTAAGTTGTATTGACATACTTATTGCTCTTTTTGAATTAAAATCAGGTGATGAACGTGTAATATTATCAAAAGGACATGCAGCTGCTGCACTCTATACAATGTTGAATGAAACGGGTGAAATTAGCGATGAAACATTATCAACATTTTATAAAAACGGAACAAAACTATCTGCTCACCCTTCGGCCAATTTTTTTACAAATATCCCTTTTGCTTTAGGTTCTTTGGGGCATGGGCTTCCGATTGGTTGTGGAATAGCCTATGCTAATAAACTAACAAATAACAAGGAAAACATTTTTATTCTGATGTCTGACGGAGAAACCAATGAGGGAACCACCTGGGAAGCTGCACACTTTGCTGTAGCAAAAAAGCTGGATAACCTTATTGTTGTGATTGATAAAAATAAATTACAGGGTTTTGGTTATACTAAAGATGTATTAGGAGATACTGCTGAAATTGGAAAATGGAAAAGTATTGGTTTTGATGCTATTGAAGAGGACGGACACGATGTGGAAAAGCTTATTAAATCTATTAATCATCTGAAAAGCAACAAAAACAGATTACCTAAGTTAATTATAGCCAATACCATAAAAGGTAAAGGGGTTGATTATATGGAAAATAAACTCGAATGGCATTACTTACCTATGGATATTGAAATGTATAACAGGGCACTTATATCGATAGAAAACAACTATAATGCGTAGCAAGTTCTCAAAAAAAGTTCAGGATATTCTTTCTGCTGACTCCAAAACTGTATTTATTACAGGTGATTTGGGGTATAATGCTTTGGAAGCAATACAGGCAACTGCTAAAGAACGGTTTATAAATGCTGGTGTTGCTGAACAGAATATGGTGGGTGTGGCTGCGGGGCTGGCTTATAAAGATTTTGAAACTTTTGTATATAGCATTGCCCCTTTTGCGGTATATAGATGCTTAGAGCAAATTAAAATAGATGTATGTATCCACAATTTACCCGTTTATATTGTTGGTAATGGAGGAGGCTATGGATATGGTATCATGGGTGCTACACATCATGCTATAGAAGATATAGGCTGTTTAAGTACATTACCCAATATTACTTGTTGGGTTCCTGCCTTTAGTGAGGATGTTGATTACTGTTTAGACCAGATAATAACTCAAAAAAAACCAGCATACCTGCGTCTGGGATTGGGCAAATCGTATCAGGTAAAATTTGATATAGCTGCTATTAATCATATTGTAAAAGCTGACATACCTGAGATTACCATTATTGCATTGGGGCCGGTAGTTCATAATGCTATTGAAGCTATTGGTGAAAATAATAACATCGATTTATTTACTATATTGTCTGTACCAATAATAGAAATGAATGAAAAACTGCTGAAAAGTATATCCCAAGCAAGAAAGGTTATCGTGATAGAAGAACATGTTGAAAGAGGTGGTTTAGGCGAACATATATTATCGTTGCTTGCAAAAAGGAATATTCATTTACTGAAATTTTTAAGTTTACATGCAAAGGGGTATCCTTCAAAACTGTACGGCAGCCAGGCATTCCATCAGAAGGAAAGCGGTTTGGATGCGGAAAATATTAAAAAAGAAATAAGTCAACTATTACTATCATAGATGGAAGAAATCAGTAGCAAAATACAATTACTTAATGGGCCCGTTTTTGTTTTCGGGGCCAGCGGTTTTATTGGGGCCAATGTTATTGCTACATTGCTAAAGTATAGAAAAGATTGTTATGCTATTACCCATAATCCCCGTTCGGCTTGGCGTTTAAGGCTGTTGGACATACCTAATGAAAATATAGTTCACTGTGATATTAATTATAAAAAATCAGTAGAATCCATATTTAAGGAATATCAGCCTAAAACAGTTTTTAACCTCGCTGCCTATGGAGCTTACAGCAAACAAAATAATATAGGTCTTATCTTTGAAACCAATGTACTGGGTACGGTTAATGTCCTTGAAATGTGCAAGGATGTTAAAGCATACATTCATGCGGGTAGCAGTTCCGAATATGGCTTTAATAGTGCTAACCCTGAGGAAGATAGCGCGTTGTTACCCAACAGTCATTATTCTGTTACCAAAATTTCTACAAGCTATTTGTTGTCATTTTATGCACGCAGTTATAATATCCCTTGCCTCAATTTAAGGTTATATTCCATTTATGGAGCTTGGGAAGAGCCGGACAGGCTTGTGCCCCGTATGGTGGAAAAAGCATTACAGAATGATTATCCGCCTTTGGTGCAGCCCACCACTACACGTGATTTTGTATATATTGATGATTGTGTTGAAGCTTTTGTTGATGCTGCTAATAATGTGAATAAAGAAAATTCAGGTCAGTCCATCAATATAGGAAGTGGTCAAAAAACAACCCTGGAGCAGTTGGCTAACTTATGTCAGGAAACATTCGATATTGAAAAAGCCCCCGTCTGGGGAAGTATGAAAAACAGAAGTTGGGACACGGCCGAATGGTATGGCAATTACGATAAAGCCCAAAAACTTATTGGCTGGAAACCTCGCACCTCATTGAGTGATGGCTTGTTGAAATATGCCGAATGGCAGAAGCAGGCAGATTATGCCAATAAAATATTGCCTGCCTTTAATTCACCTGTAAAATTGGCTAAAATTAGTCCTGTTATTGCCTGTTATAAGGATGCACAGGCAATACCTGTTATGTATGAGCGATTAGTAAATACATTTAATAAAATAGGATGTAATTATGAAATTATTTTTGTAAATGATAATTCCCCTGATAATACAGAGCAGGTGCTACAGGAATTATGTGAAAAAGATATGAATGTGGTAGCCATTAAACATAGCCGTAACTTTGGTTCTCAGGCAGCATTTGTTAGTGGTATGGAAATAGCAACAGGCGATGCTGTTGTTTTAATGGATGGTGATGGACAAGACCCGCCTGAGTTAATAGAACAATTCTTTGAGCAGTGGCAGAATGGTTATCAGGTAGTATATGGTAGACGGGTAAAACGGGAAGCTTCACTACTGATGAATGTTGCATATAAATCCTTTTATAAAGTATTCAGTAAAATGTCCGATATAACAATTCCACAGGATGCTGGAGATTTTTCAATGATTGATAGTAAAGTAGTCGAACATATTGTCGCCTTGCCTGAAAAAGAACAATTTTTAAGAGGACTGAGAGCATGGGTGGGATTTAATCAAACAGGAGTTGACTATATACGTCCCGAGCGTTTGTTTGGTGTGAGTACAAATAATTTACGCAAAAATATCTGGTGGGCTAAAAAAGGTATTTTTTCATTTAGTTATTTACCTTTGGAAATTATGAGCTACATGGGCTTTTTCTTAACCATCATATCCTTTTTTGCAATTGCATTTCAAATCATTGCTAAAATGATTTACCCTGATATTCCTCATGGAATTCCAACTATAATTGTATTGATATTATTTTTTGGTGGAGTACAATTATTGGCTATTTCTATGATAGGGGAATATTTGTCAAAGGTGGTTGATGAAACTAAATCACGCCCAAAATTTATTCGCGACAAAGTAATTATTAAGGGAAGAAGTATCGAAACAAATAGTGAATTAAAAAATCTCTTGAAATAAAATATATGTTGGAGCCAAATGAATTAAAAGAGGGCTTTAAACCAATCAAAAACGAACCCCCCGCAACCGTAATAAAAAAAATAAAATTTTATGGGAGGATGATATTGGATTTGCAAATCCTTACCATTTATACCGATATAAAAAAAGAATTTCCCTATTATAAAGGAAAGGTGTTGGATATTGGATGTGGCCAAAGCCCTTATAAATATTTATTAAATAAAATGGAAACAGAATATAAGGGAATTGATGTTGCAGAGGCGTCTGACTTTGATTATATAAATAAAGACATCACTTTTTTTGATGGGAAAAATATCCCTTTTGATAACAATACATTTGATGCAATAATATGTACAGAGGTGTTGGAGCACGTTTATGAACATCAGCACCTGGTAGACGAAATTTACCGTGTTTCCAAACCTGGTGCTAAAGGAATTATCACGATTCCTTTCTCTGCCCGTTATCACTATATTCCGCATGACTTTTATAGATATACACCAAGTGCCTTGGAAAGAATATTCGGCAAATTTTCTAAAATAGAAATTATTCCGAGAGGCACTGATGTGTTATCAATATGTGCAAAAATTATTGTTCTTTTTTATAGAAACATGCTTCCGGATAACATAATTAAAATCATATTTTTACCATTTTGGATAGCCATATTACCTGTATTGGGAATTACTGTTTTAGTTGCTCATATTAGCAGGATATTTAACTTAGGGAGCGACTTAGACCCGCTTGGATACACCGTAAAAATTGTTAAATAAATAATGAGTGATATAAAAGACGAAAGAGGATTTAACCAGATATTTGACGCAACACCTGCTGCAAAAATTCGTAAAATCAGACGTTGCGATTATATAATTCATCAAATGAATAACAGGTTTGATGAGAATACAAATATATTGGAAATAGGTTGTGGTACTGGAGAAGCATTGAAATACATTGCCGATAAAACCGGTGTAAATTGCCTCGGCATTGATTTATCAAAACAATTT
>JAHEXZ010000093.1:10182-19223 GCA_023251835.1 Bacteroidota bacterium
TATTGATGTTGCAAAAGAGAAATATCAAAATGTAAACCTCTCATTTGAAGTTGCGAACTTCAATGAACCCGAATCATTCAAGGGAGAAATGCAGTTTGGTATATTTGACTATGTAATAGGGAATGGCATCCTACATCATTTGTACTACAACCTTGATCAATCATTGATTAACTTACACAAACTTTTGAAGCCGGGTGGCAAAATAATTTTTATTGAACCTAATATTTATAATCCATACGTAGCATTGATATTTAAAATTCCCTATTTACGAAAGAAAGCATTTCTGGAACCTGATGAAATGGCTTTTTCCGCAAAATTTATAGAACAAAAGCTTAAAACTGCGTGTTTTTCAAAATGTAAAATTGAAATAAGGGATTTCCTGTTGCCAAACGTGCCAAAAGCGTTAATCAATCCTGTTATCAAATTAGGAAATGTATTGGAAAAAACACCGCTTACATATATTGCTCAATCAATTTTTATTTCCGCTGAAAAATGAATATTGCTTGAATCGACATAAAAATTTTAATGAAAAAGCTCATAATTATTAGTTTAGTCTTTAACTTTTTTTCTATTGCATCTTATTCGCAGGGACAATATATGCGTGTTATCGATTCCCTCATTCTTGCTTTAAATTCAACCAATACTGATACGGGCAAAGTGAATACCCTGAACCAGATATGTAATCAATACCTCAGTGTTAGTAATTCCGAACTCGCATTGAAATATGCTCTTCAGTCATTGTCTTATGGTGAATCTGTAGCATCTTCTCATAAAGAAAATAACGATGAAAAAATATTAAAAAGGGGAATTGCAACTGCTTACAATAATATTGGTCGTGTTTATCTGAATTTGGGTGATTACGCAAAGGCCATGAATTATTTTCTTATAGCCTTAAAAATCAGGGAGGAAATAGCTGATGAAAAAGCAATAGCTGCTTCGTATAATAATATTGCATTAATTTATAATAACCAGGGAAACTATGAGAAAGCATTAGAAAATCACCTTAAATCCCTCGCAATTAAAGAAAAAATTAATGATAGAACCGGAATAGCAATGTCTTATAATAACATTGGAGTGATTTACCAAAACCTTGGAAACTATGAAAAATCACTGGAAAATCATTTGAAATCACTTGCAATAAAAGAAGATATGGGGGATGTGCAAGGTATTGCTATGTCTTATAATAATATCGGAATTATATATGAAAAACGTGGCGATAGTATAGCCGCATTGGATAACTATATGAAATTTCTGAAAGCTGGACAGGAAACTGGTAATAAACAATATATAGCAAATGCTTACAATAATATTGGAAATATCTATTTAGGAAGAAAAGACTATAAAAAAGCACTGGACTTCCAGATGAACTCTTTAAAAATAAAAGAAGAAATAGGCGATAAGGCCGGAATAGCAATGTCATATAATAATATTGGTACTATATATGAAATGCAGGAGAATCACAAAGAAGCCTTGGAAAACCAATTAAAATCATTGAAAATAGCAGAGTCAATTGGCGATACCCAGCAAATGTCCATTTCATCCAATAATGTCGGAAATATATATCTGAAAATGGAAAAGCCCGATCAGGCATTACAACATAATAAGCAAGCTTTGGAATGGGCTCAAAAAATTGGATACAAAGCAGGTATTAAAGAATCATTCCTTGCTCTGGCAAACGTTTACGAAACTAAAAAAGACTATACAAGTGCCCTAAAATATTACAAATACCATTCTGAAATAAAAGATACACTGCTAAATGAACAATCCAGCAAACAAATAGCTGAGATGAATATAAAATATGACAGTGAAAAAAAAGATAAAGAACTCATAAAAAAAGATGCCGAGATAAACTGGCAGCAGGCTGAAACAGAAAAAAAGAATCTTCAGCGAAACGCTTTTATTGTAGGCCTTTTGCTGATGATGATACTCGCGTTTTATGTGTATAGAGGCTATCGTCAGAAACAAACAGCCAATCTGCAATTGGAAGAAAAAAACACATTGATAGAAAAACAAAAACATTTGGTTGAAGAAAAGAATAATAAGATTACCGATAGTATTACCTATGCCAAACGTATTCAGCAAGCTACCCTGCCTTCTGAAGAATTAATAAAAACAGCTTTCCCGGATTCATTTATTGTGTTTCTTCCCCGTGACATTGTTAGCGGAGATTTTTATTGGTACTCCCAACTCCCAACTACTAACTCCCAACTCATAGTAGTGGCCGACTGTACAGGACATGGTGTACCCGGTGCTTTTATGAGTATGATCGGTAACACATTACTAAATGAAATTGTGAACGTAAAAGGTATTCATAGTCCTGCTGATATATTAAATGAATTGAACAAGGGTGTAGTTAGTTTATTGAATCAAACCAGCGATGATATCAACAGCCAGGAAGATGGAATGGACATAACTATTGTATCAATTGATAAATCAACAAATATAATAGAGTATGCAACAGCAAACCATTCCAGTTATATAATGACTCAAAACGAACTAAAGTTGCTTAAAGGAGATATATACTCAATAGGAGGTATGTTTGGCAAACCGGATATTAAGTTCAGCAGTCAAAAAATAAAAATGGAGAAAGGAAATACACTGTATTTATTCACAGATGGCTATATCGATCAGTTTGGAGGAAAGAAAAACAGTAAATATTCATCTAATCGTTTTGAAGAGTTATTAAAAAATAGTAAACACTTGAATATGCAGGAACAAAAAACAGAACTAATTGCAGCATTTGAAAACTGGAAAGAAACAAATAAACAATTGGATGATATTCTTGTGGTTGGCATACAATTCTGATTATAGCATGGTTTTATAAATAATTTCTATGACACGATTTATAAAATTTCTTTTAACACCTGGCCTTGTGCTGGTATTCCTTTTGCAAGCTCAGCAGACAAGTGCTATACAGGGCAGCACTGTTGATTCATTACTTGGGGCTTTAAAAATTACTCAACAGGATACCTTTCAGGTAACTATTTTAAATCAACTAACGGAAGAGTTTATCCAAACCTCAGCATACGAAAAAGCTCTGCAATATGCGAAAAACGCGCAATCGCTATCTGAAAAAATTGATTTTAAAAAAGGTGAAGCCACTTCTTCTGCTAATATAGGTACTATTTATCGGTATCTTGGTGATTATGAAAAAGCGCAGGAATATTATTTAAAATCATTGAAAACCTGGGAAAAAATACACAACAAATCAGGTATCGCTACTGCATATAATAAAATTGGAATTATGTTTATTATACAGGGCGATTATGAAAAGGCTCTCGAGGCACAATTAAAATCTCTTAAAATCAGTGATGAAATCAAAGATAGCGCAGCAATAGCATACACCTATAATAGTATAGGTGTTATCTACTGGAAAAAGGGAAACTATGATTTGGCAATGAAGAATTATGTAAAATGTTTTGAAATATGGGAAAATGCAGGCAACAAGAAAGGAATGGCTGTATTTTATAACAATGTCGGAATCATTTACAATGAGCAGAAAAATTATGATAAAGCTTTGGAGAACTATATAAAAAGCTTAAAAATTTGCGAAGAAATAGGTGATCAGGGAGGCATTGCCCAAACATATAATAATATTGGAAGCATCTATTATGAAAGGGGAAATAACTTACTGAAAAAAAAACAAAACAGAGAAGCTGATATAGAGTACGGAAAAGCATTGGATAGCCATTTTCAATCTTTAAAAATAAGATTGGAAAACAGAGACCAACAGGGTATCGCCATGTCATATAATAATATTGGAAGCGTTTACATGAAGCAGGAAAAATTTCAGGACGCTTTGGAATATCTTAAAAAATCACTTGCTATATTTCAGGAACTTGGGGATAAAGATGGAGTAAAAGACAGCTATTATTCACTTTCAGATTTATATGCCGGGAATGGTGATTATAAGAGAGCCGTTGAATGCCACAAATTATATTCAGATATAAAGGATTCCATTCTTAATGAGCAGTCCAGCAAACAAATGGCTGAAATGAACGTTAGATACGACTCTGAAAAAAAAGATAAAGAACTGCTAAAAAAAGATGCTGAGATTACCACACAACAAGCGGAAACAGAAAAGAAAAACCTTCAGCGTAATATTGTACTTACCGGATTTGTTCTTATGCTGATTCTTGCTTTTTTTATTTACAAGGGATACAATCAAAAACGTAATATTAATCTTAAACTGGAAGAAAAAAATGAATTGATAAATAAACAAAAACAATTAGTAGAAGAAAAAAACGAAAAAATTACTGATAGCATCAACTATGCAAAAAGAATACAGCAGGCTATTTTGCCATCACAGGCAACCATCAAATCTGTTTTTCCCGATTCATTTGTTCTTTTTAAACCTAAAGATATTGTTAGTGGCGATTTTTACTGGATTACACTCCTCTCTGACTCTCCCCGCCAATTGGCGGAAGAGAACCCTAACGCTCCCTCCTCTGGGGGGAGGGTAGGGGAGGGGTATTTAATCCTCGCGGCTGCTGATTGTACCGGCCATGGCGTACCCGGTGCACTGATGAGCGTGATGGGATATAATCTCTTAGAACAAATTGTAAAAGAACAACGGATTGAAGAACCCTCTGCAATACTCAATGAATTAAGCAAATCCATCACCGAAGTATTGAAACAAACAGATGAAGTTGGAACTATAAAAGATGGAATGGATATTGCCCTGTGTAAAATCAATTATAACGATTACACTTTAGAGTATTCAGGAGCACATAATCCTTTATACCTGATTAGAAATGATGTATTCACTGAAATAAAAGCTGACCGCAGAACTGTGGGTATTGCTAAATCTGCTCCATTTACCAACCATAAAATAAAAATTGAAAAAGGGGATTCTGTATATCTGTTTTCAGACGGATTCGTTGATCAAAAAGGCGGCCCGGAGAATAAAAAATTTTTTTATAAACCTTTTCAAAATTTGTTAGTATCCATTCATAAACAACCTATGGATGAACAACAAGCTATATTAGAACATACAATTATGAAGTGGAAAGGTAACAATGAGCAAATGGATGATATATTGGTAATTGGTGTCAAAGTTTGAAATATCCTCGTAATTCGATATCTTCATAAACACGTAGTAGTATATAAATATTTAACAAACACAGATTCGTAATTCGTTAAAATTAGTAATTCATAGAAGATTACATCTCCACCATATCAAACGGAAAATCCAGCAATTGAGAATAACGTTCACCCGATGAAAGCATATCTGTATCTCCGTTATTATAATACCAGTGAATAATAACTTCATTTTTTTTAGATAACTCTTGTAACAGAACAAATAATTTAAATAATTGTTTAGAGCTTGCAGTATTAAAATACTCAAGTTTAAAGTTAAAATGTGTTGTAGTGTGATTAGGAGATTCTAAATACCATTTTACCCATTTGAGAATAGGTGTAAAAAATCGTATAGCATCCTCCGGAAAACATCTGTCGCTTATTTCAAAAATACCGGCAGTTGCATCCAATATTACTTTTGGAGTATCGCTGGTAGGTTCTAATTTTAATGTTTCCATCTTTTTATTTTGTTGGTAGCTTTACCTGTATTTCAAAAAATGAATAATCTGCATCAACAGTGCTAAAATGATATCTTATATCATTGCCGCTTTTTAATTTTATATCCGAAAAACCTAAACCTGCACCTTTTTGCCCATCCTTGTCATCCATCATCATTATTTTATTGTATAAAATGTCTAATTCTTTAAATGAAGCATTATTTACCTCGTCAAGCCTGTTTTTAATTGTTTCTACCCTGGAAGTTAAAACAAGATTACCCGTTGTGATAAAATACGAATCCTCTTTTTCTCCTAACAAAAAAATACCTGATTTACCTTCCTTTTTGGCATCAGGGTCATCAGCATGTTTGTATATATTTTGTAAAAGTTCAATGATGATACTAAAAATTTTTTTCCTATACACAAGCTCCTGCGTATTGCCAATATTGCCTTCTGTCATTGATAAAATACCAATCAGGCTCTCTTGGGTAAAATCAACCTGGTAAATAAGATTCAAATTTTTTTCTACAATAAGTTTATCTACTTTTTCCAGCCATTTTAACCGTCCCTCGTGCATATCTCTCTCCGGATGAACTGATTTTTCCGAATCAGGTAAGGATACGGCTGTCTGAAAATAAAAGTGCGAAAACTCATCATTGATTTTTTTAAAATCATAAGCCAGTTTATTGCCTGATTTTCTTGCCATTTCAATAAAGCCTAATCCTGCACCTCCTTTTGAAGAAAATTCGCCTTGCGATAGAATCTCTTTGTAATACTCCTTCAAATGCTCTTTATCCAAACTGTTTATCTTGTTTAAATTAGACTTCAGATATTCAATTTTCTTATTTTCAACAATATTTCCCGATGTTATATAATAATCTTTACCCAAACGCTGAATAACAAAAAAACTGGAACTGTCAACATTAGGTTTATCAGGAAGCTCTTGATGCCGTGTAATATTCTGAAGCGATTCAACCATTATAAAGTATACCTTTTTTCTTAATGTAGCAGGTTCACTTATATGCTCCATATCTATTTCTGCAAGAGAAAGAATCTTATTTGTAAGATTATCAGAAATATCTCCACGGTAAATATAACTCAACGTATAATGCTTCATTTGACGATATAGGCCAAATATATAGAAGAGGTTGTTATCGTTATTGGCAGCCACTAAGTGTTTTTAAATTGGTTTAAGCCCTGAGGGCGGACAACAAACATATTAAAAATTGCTTATATTTTAAGAGTCTTTTTTAATTTTTATTTTATGAAATTATTGGATACTAATGTATAAGAAAATGAGAAGTTCATGTCCTGCTTTATTTTTAATTTTAATATAAATCATTGATAATCATATGTTTGTATTTTGTCCCTATAAACAATAGTAGCGGTCTTACATTAAAACAATTTAATGTTGTATAATAAATCATTCATCTATAATTTAACAATAATTATAGATTTTAGAAATAAAGTGGTCTAAATATTTCATTATTAATGATTTATTTTCTATACCTTTGTAATCCAAGCAAAAACTACAACAAATGTTTGAAATTTTAAAAAGTTTTGAAACAAAGTATGGATACCTTAAAAAAAAGGGTTTGACCATTGAGGGGTTATCTATGGTAGATGTCAAAAAGAAAAAGCATGTAATCAAAGTTACACGCCCCCTGGTTTTTGATAATCGTCTGATTCCAAAGCGTTTTGAAGGATTAGATGTGAAAACAAGCATTAAAATAAACACCAGTATGCCAACAGAATTTACCGTTGACCGTACTAAGCCCGACTGGCATAAAGTGCATTATATGTGGGCTCCGGAACGTTTTATAAAATATGTGGAACGTTGTGAAAATGAGATAAAAGCACAACTGGAAAATCCGGGATTGACAAAAGCAGAATTGCTGGATGCATTATGTTTTGGTAATTTTGAAGAACATAAGCAAAGAAGCCTGCAACTGATTAAAGAAGGCAAATTGCCAGCCTATAGCGCGAACTAATTTATAATTTAATATAGGGTTAAACTATTTTTTAGTTTATTAAAGCACTCTTTTAGAGTGCTTTTTTATTTATATTCGCTGAATAAAACACAGATTCTAATTCGTAATTTGTAGTATATGGACAAAGGATACCTAAAATCTATTACCGAAAACAATATTGCAACCATTACTTTTTTTCATCCTCAAAGTAATTCATTGCCAGGAACGTTGTTGTATCAACTTTCAGATGAAATAACAAAAGCAGGAAATGATAATAATGTAAAAGTAATTGTTTTAAAAAGCGACCGCGAAGGAGCTTTTTGTGCCGGTGCATCATTTGATGAATTGATTGCTATTAAAGATATTGAAACCGGTAAAAAATTCTTTTCAGGCTTTGCAATGGTAATAAATGCAATCCGAAAAGCACCTAAGTTTGTAATTGCGCGTATTCAGGGAAAAGCTGTTGGAGGAGGTGTTGGTATTGCCAGTGCTGCTGATTACACACTTGCTGTTAATACAGCATCTGTTAAACTCAGTGAATTAGCTATAGGAATTGGCCCTTTTGTGGTTGGCCCCGCTGTTGAACGCAAAATAGGAACTTCAGCATTTACTGCCCTCTCCATTAATGCTACCGAATGGCAAACTGCACAATGGGCTCAGAATAAAGGTTTGTATGCAAATATCTATAGTAGTGTTAATGAATTAGACGTGGCAATTGACACTTTGGCTGCAAAACTTTCAAAATCAAATCCGGAAGCAATGGCGCTCCTTAAAAGAGTATTTTGGAAGGGCACTGAAAATTGGGATACGCTTTTAGTAGAACGTGCCGAAATGAGCGGTAAGCTGGTTCTTTCTGACTTTACTATAAACGCAATTAATAAATTTAAAGCAAAGGCATAAAAACAAATAAGCAAAATGCCTTTTTTTCCCTCTCCCCTTCGGAGATGGTTTTTAACTTTTTGTCACGGTAGCCCACGCACTGGCATCCCACAGGCCAATAACAACTAAAGAAGAAGTAGAAAATTCTGAAGTGTTAACCTTAGATTTAGGAATATATTGTCCGTATTTTGAAAAACTCATAACAGGCTGGTTATCAGTTGCCGGAACAATCACATAACCATCATTCTCATTGATATTAAATACATAAAATACTATAGCATCATCAGTAGCTGATACTTCAATATGAGCTAATGTAGCAATCTTAATAGCCTGATTGGAGTTTTGCGTATAAAAATCCTTGGCAACCTGAAGTGCTTCATTTACTGTAATTGGAGCAGCATAGGCACAGTTTGCTACTGCAAACAATATAAGTAAGAGGTAAACAAATTTTTTCATCTATTTGTGTATTTAGTGCTGGTGAGTATAAAACTTACTACAGAAACCAAAGTTAATGCAGAATTTTTTAATTCGCAAATAAATTTTTAATAGCCTCAGTAAAAGAACTATTATTCTGAATAAATCTTATCTGTCAGTCCTTTATTAGCCGTCATAATCACTTTACGTTTTAAAGATAGTTTTGGTGTCATTTCGCCTTTTTCAATAGACCATTCACGCG
>JAHEXZ010000094.1 GCA_023251835.1 Bacteroidota bacterium
AATTAAACCATTATTTGTAATTCGTAGGAGTATGATTATAATAACAGGTGCAGCAGGCTTTATCGGAAGCTGTCTGGTGGGTAAACTTAATTCAGAAGGATTTACCGATCTTATTCTTGTAGATGATTTTTCCAATCCTGAAAAAACGAAAAATCTGGAGGGTAAAAAATATTCCCAAAAAATTCATCGCGATGATTTTATTCAATGGTTAAAAGCAAATCAACGCTTTGTTCAATTTGTTTTTCATTTGGGTGCCCGTACAGATACTACAGAGTTTAATAAAGAAGTATTTGACAAACTTAATTTGAATTATTCAAAAGATGTATGGAACGTATGTATTGGGTTTGGCCTGCCTTTAGTTTATGCTTCATCAGCTGCAACCTATGGATTAGGTGAATTGGGATATGATGATAATGAGCAACTCATAGATAAATTAAAACCTTTAAATCCTTATGGTGAATCAAAAAACGAGTTTGATAAATGGGTGCTAAAACAGCCCCGGAAACCTTATTTCTGGGCTGGATTAAAATTTTTTAATGTATACGGACCCAACGAATACCATAAAGGCCGGATGGCTTCTGTAATATTTCACTCTTTTAACCAAATACAGGAGAAAGGAGTAGTTAAATTGTTCCGCTCCCATCATCCGGATTATAAAGATGGTGGTCAACTTCGTGATTTTGTTTATGTAAAGGACGTAGTAGAAGCGTGTTATTTTTTATTGCATCACCGTAAAAATTCGGGTATCTACAACTTAGGATCGGGCAAAGCCCGCACCTTCCTCGATTTGGCCAAAAATACCTTTTCAGCAATGGGCAGGGAAGCAATCATTGAATTTGTTGATACCCCTGTTGATATTCGTAATAAGTACCAGTACTTTACCGAAGCAAATATGAATAAACTTAAATCAATTGGGTATTCTAAACCTTTCTATTCTCTGGAACAGGGTATAAAAGACTATGTTCAGAATTATCTGGTAAAAAAGGCGTTCTATTGAACGCTATTTTCTGACCTTTTGATTGTTTTTTATTTCTTCGTGCGCCCAAGATCAAATACTCTCGAAATATTAAACCCGAATTTGTGTCCGCCTTTTAACCAACTGTCAGTAGTATTGGGAAGATAATTGTTTTCAATAATTCCGGCAGCATTTGTATAGTTGATGTGAAATACATGACCGCCTGTTTCAATCTCAATACCAATAGCGAGCGGATTATAAAATGGGGTTGCAGTATTGTTGTGACGGTATTCTGAAAACGTATAATAATAATCAGCAATAATAGATACCCGCCTTGTAAGTTTTAAACGGAAGCCGCTACCCAAAGCCATTAAGTCATTTGTTTCTGCGGCACCATTATCAGCATTTATATTGGCCAAAACAAAATTACGATGCTGGAAGGTGGGCACCAGCTCCATAGAAAAACGTGAACCGAATTTACGTGCAATAATCAATTGACTGGTATAAGAAAAACGATGAATATCATTTTGTTTAAAACCGGAAGTAGGTGCCATACCACTGTAAAACTGGCTTGCCTTTTGAGGGTTGTAATTCATATCACCATAAAAAGCAACTGTTACAGGAATATGATTATCTGCAGTCTGACTCAAAAAACGGTACTTTACAAGTCCATCAATCAGTTCATTCTGCTTGCTTCGCCCAACACCTAATGTTAAATCATCAGTAATACCAAAATCAAATGAAATACGTATATCGGTAGAATTATCAAACCCAAATAATGTATGCGGACCGCCACCACTCGCTCCTCCTATATTACCAAAACGATGAGTAACCCTAAAATCCATTGTTTTAGCTTTTACAGTTTCGGTACTTTGTATATTAATCACTTTAGAAGTTTTGAAGGTTGCAATTACCCGTTCATGTTTTTTTGTGGTTTCATCAGTATCAACTAAACTTAAAAGATCATCTTGTGCAAAAACATTAATAGCTGATACAGCAATAATAATTACAACAACTATTTTTTTAAAGGGTAGTAGTATCATATACAATTATTGTTTCTTTTTAAATGGTTCAAGGGTAGCATCTAATTTTACTTCCACATCTTCGGCAATGTTTTGCACATAAAGGCTTGGTACTTTTATATTATGGTCAGCAATATGAATGTTAAATTTAGTTGAAATGATAATTTCTGAACCCTTAACAGCTATGGTCCCTTCCAGCTTCCTTTCTTTATCTACTCCATGCAGGCTAAGGATTCCTGTAACGGAAACTTTATATTCTCCGTCTTTTGTCCAGTCTACCGGTTCATTAATTTTTCCTTTAAAAACAGCATTAGGATATACCTCACTTTCTACATAATTCTCATTAAAATGTTCCTGCATTAATGGCTTTTTAAATACAAAGGCATTCATTGCTATTTTTGTTTGTATATCGCCCGTAGCTGTATTTAATATAGGTTTGGCAGCTTTATTAACTGCTTCTATGTCTTCAAGTGGTGCTGAAGAGAAAAAGCTGATAACACAGTTTTTGGCCATATAAATTTGAGCAGACATGTTTATGCTGAAAACAACTCCTGCAAACAGTAATAATAAATGCTTCATGTTTTTGTAGTTTAGTTTTTTTTATTCAACAATTATGCCTGCATAGTTTAGTATTCAAGTTTCAAACATATTTTTTAATTATCCTGAGCACCATTATTTACCCATGTTTTAAAACTTTCCAGGTCATCAGCACTTAATGCTGTTGGGCCATTTGA
This sequence comes from Bacteroidota bacterium, assembly GCA_023251835.1. Taxonomy (GTDB): domain Bacteria; phylum Bacteroidota; class Bacteroidia; order 2-12-FULL-35-15; family 2-12-FULL-35-15; genus 2-12-FULL-35-15. The sequence continues at coordinate 2,712 of JAHEXZ010000094.1, forward strand.
GTAAGGAGGTGGCATATCTTTTAAATTTATTACCCGCGCTTGTATGCTGCCATTGTCTACTTTTTCCTTTAGTCCGGCATAAGTGGTAAAATCACCTGGTGCGCCCACGTTGGAAACAGCAACATGGCAGTTCTGTCCACCCTGTCCGTAACAATAAGTTTGGATGATTGGTTTAATAACAACCTGATAAGGTGCTGATTTTTTAGGTTGTGGTATTTCTCCTTTATCATAGCTGCATGATTGCAGATAGCCAAGTGAAATCACAAACAGAGTTAAAAAACATATAGTGTATTTCATACAAAAATTAACAAAGAAATTTTAAACAAAGTTTATGCAAACATAATAAAAATATGATTTAAGGATAAAAAAAAGCATGATGTGAGGATAAAAAGCGCTGCTTTTGTTAAAGTTTTTCTACAAAACTCAGTGAGGGCTTTGCAAAGGCAAAGCTATGGTATAAATTATTTGGATCCTTTGTTAGCCATTCCAATATATTGTTCCAATGCCATAGTCATGGAAGGAGCCTGAGGAGTTGGAGCATATACATCCACTTTTAATTTAGCCCCCTTAACAGCTTGTGATGTGGCAGTGCCAAAACAGGCAATACGGGTTTTATTTTGTTTGAATTTTGGGAAATTCTTAAATAATGATTTGATTGCGGAAGGGCTAAAAAAAGCAAGCACATCGTAATTTACGTTTGCCAGGTCACTTAAGTCACTGCATACAGTACGATACATAACAGCTTTTGTATATTTTATTTTTTGTTCATCTAATTTTTCTGAAATTTCATCTTTATGAATTTCGGAACAGGGTAATAAATATTTTTCGTCTTTGTGTTTTTTTATCACCACCATCAAATCGGAAACGGTTTGTTTACCATGGAATATCTTGCGTTTCCGATACAACACATATTTCTGTAAATAAAAGGCAGTTGATTCGGAAATACAAAAATATTTCATGGTTTCAGGAACAGTAATTCTCATTTCCTGGCACATACGAAAGTAATGATCTACAGCACTGCGGCTGGTCATGATTACGGCAGTATGTTCCAATATATTTACTTTATCTTTCCTGAAATCCAGGGCTGAAACACCCTCAATATGAGTAAAAGGACGAAAATCTACTTTAACATTACACTTTTTTGCAAGATCAAAGTAGGGGGATTTGTCACCTTCCGGTTTCGGTTGTGAAACTAATATTGTTTTTACTTTTAATGCTGTTGACAATGTTGTTGAGTTTGTATGTTAAACAATAGCAAAAACAGTTTCTAAATTCCCGATTATTTATATTCAAGCATAAATAATTTGGCCAGAATAATAAACGGTAATATTTCAAGGGTGCAAAGATACATAAATAAATAGAATTTAGAAATACGTGAACTGTTAAGCCCTAGAAAAAGCCCGCGTACTACACGTACCGCAATAAAAACAGTTATTATAACTATTCCCGCATGAATAAAAATAGCGGGCGAAATTTGCCTCATAAAAATGAGCCCAACCACTAAAGGCAGCATAAATAATCCTAAAGTATTACAAAATAAGAATACGAGCATAGCATATTCAGCAGCTTCTTTTTGTATTTTGAAAATATATCCTAGGATTTTTATGGTCAGAAATTTAATACAATAGCCGGCTATAAGCAGAAAAGCGATAATTGTGCTGAAAAGAGCTGTATTGGAAGTAAATGGCTTAAATCCGTAATAAGACAATAAATGAGTTATAAATATAGTAATGGTAACAATAAAGAATAAGGATAAAAAAATAGCTACCCTGTTGCCTATGGCAATTTCGTCACGCGTAAGCTGGCTGCCATAACGGTTGATATAAAACGCCCTTATAATTTGGTTAAGTCTCTTACGATTTGAAACATACAACCATACAAAAAGAATATACAATAGCAACAATATTCCTGCAATCCGGAAATCATAGTTGGTAATATGGAGTTGTGGCGTTTCATTTTTTACTGGTAACAAATGATTTTGAAACAGGGAAGGAGCCAAAGTAGTATCTTTTCCAGTTTTAATGGAAGATGTAACGGAGGGCACTTTAGTAGTATCGGAAAAAATTATATTTTTAGCGGTTTTTACTGGCACAATATGCAAAGGTAGCTATTTCAATGTTCAAATAAAAAAACAACAAACAGCATTTTTTCGTTAATTTTGTAGCCTTCAATGCTTTATAAAAATTACGCGAATTAAACATAACAAGAAAATATGAATACAAAAGATGTTTCTTCTACAATAGAAAAAATATATAAAGATGCAGGCGATTTTTTACCGCTTAACGGAACAGACTATGTAGAATTTTATGTGGGTAATGCCAAACAATCGGCTCACTTTTATAAAACGGCATTTGGCTTTCAGTCGCTTGCCTACAAGGGGCTTGAAACAGGTTGCCGTGATTATGCTTCTTATGTATTGGCTCAGGATAAGATACGTATTGTTCTTACTACTCCGCTTAATTCCAAATCGCCAATTAATGACCATTTGCGTAAGCATGGCGATGGTGTTAAAGTAATTGCGTTATGGGTTGATGATGCAACAAAATCATATAGTGAAACTATTGCCCGTGGTGCTAAATCATTTATGGAACCCATCAAAGAAGAAGATGAAAATGGGTATGTAATTCGCTCCGGAATATATACTTATGGCGAAACAATTCATCTTTTTGTGGAACGTAAAAATTATAATGGAACGTTTTTACCTGGCTATAAAACCTGGCAGACAGATTATAATCCTGCTCCTACAGGTTTGAAATATATTGACCACATGGTAGGTAATGTAGGCTGGAATGAAATGAATACCTGGGTAGATTATTATAAAAAAGTAATGGGTTTTATTAACCTGTTATCTTTTGATGATAAAGATATTTCAACAGAATATTCTGCCCTGATGAGTAAAGTGATGAGCAATGGCAATGGTCGTATCAAATTTCCTATTAATGAGCCGGCTAAAGGTAAAAAGAAATCACAGATTGAAGAATATATTGATTTTTATGAAGGACAAGGGGTTCAGCACCTGGCATTGGCTACCGATAATATTATTGAAACAGTTACTGCGTTAAAAAGCAGAGGAGTAGAATTTTTAACAGTGCCTCATATCTATTATGAAGAACTATTGAAGCGGATAGGTGAAATTGATGAAAATATTGCAGAGCTTGCTAATTTAGGTATTCTTGTTGACCGGGATGACGAAGGCTATATGCTACAGATTTTTACTAAACCGGTAGAAGACCGTCCTACCCTATTCTATGAAATCATTCAACGTAAAGGAGCTACCTCATTTGGTAAAGGGAATTTTAAAGCTTTGTTCGAATCTATTGAAGCAGAACAGGCTAAGCGGGGGACACTTTAAATAATTGTAGAGTTATAGAGTTATAAAGTTATAAAGTTGTAGAGTTAATGTATTAGGATGACACCAGGCTTCGGAGCAACTTGGGTGATGGAATATTGGAAATCGGATTACTTTCGGTATACCTCAAATGAGATATATAGTTATGCAATTATTACTACATTTGCTCACATAAATTGAATTTTTAATACATAGATATATGAAAAAACAAGGCTTCGCCTTCGGAAAGGAAAACTACCGTATTCTTATTGCAGGAGTTTTAATTGTTGTACTTGGTTATATATTAATGATTGGAGGCGGCACCGAAGATCCTAATTATTTTAATGCTGATGAAATATTCAGTACCCGAAGAATTACCATAGCACCAATTGTAGTATTGGCAGGCTTTGTAGTGGTGCTTTTGGGCATTATGAAAAAATCGAAAGATTAAATTTTATGGATTTGAGATATGAGATGTGAAAAATCTCTGCCGCTTAAGCAGGTCTCATATTTCTGGTCTTATATTCTCATATCTCACATCTTATGTCTTATCTCCACGCATTTATTTTAGCTGTTATTGAAGGTATAACTGAATTTTTACCTGTTTCCTCTACCGGTCACATGATTTTGGGGTCTTCTGTAATGGGTATTGCTCATGACCAGTTTACAAAGTTATTTACTGTGGCGATTCAATTGGGAGCAATACTTTCTGTTATTGTTTTGTATTGGACGCATTTCTTCAAAACATTTGATTTTTATTTTAAATTAGTTGTAGCTTTTATCCCTGCTGTTGTTTTTGGCGTTTTATTCAATGATTATATTGATGCTTTGCTGGAAAATGTATTGGTTGTAGGTATTACTTTGTTTATTGGGGGCATTGTATTTCTTTTCTTAGACAAGTTGTTTAATGATGCTAATAAAACCAATGATTCTCCGTCTTATCCTTCTGCATTAAAAATCGGTTTGTTCCAGGTAATAGCAATGATTCCGGGTGTTTCGCGCTCGGCAGCTACCATTATCGGTGGGTTAACACAAAAGCTCACACGCAAAGCGGCAGCCGAATTTTCTTTTTTCCTGGCGGTGCCCACTATGTTTGCTGCTACTGCAAAAAAAGGATATGATTATTACAAAGAGGGCATCGCATTCGACTCACAACAGATTAATTTGTTGATTGTTGGAAATATTGTTGCTTTTATCGTTGCCATGATTGCCATTAAATCATTTATTGGCTTTCTTACCAAATATGGTTTTAAAGTTTTCGGATATTATCGTATTGTTGTGGGGTTAATTATTCTTGTATTGTATTTTGCCGGCTACCAGTTGAGCATTGTCTGATGAAAAAATATGATTTCAGGGCAGGAGAGGTGCTGGTTATTGACAAGCCTCTTACATGGACTTCCTTTCAGGTAGTAAATAAATTAAAGTATTTAATTAAACATCATCCTTCTTTAGTAGTTGATGGTAAAAGGGTAGAACCTAAAATAGGTCATGCCGGCACGTTGGATCCATTGGCAACAGGGCTTTTGATTGTTTGCACCGGTAAACAGACTAAAAATATTGAGCTTTACCAGGGACAGGAAAAGGAGTATACCGGAACTTTTTACATAGGGGCCACCACACCATGTTTTGACCGGGAAAAGGAAATCGATGCTTATTATCCAACAGAGCATATCACCGATGAACTTATCTATACAACTACAAAACAATTTATAGGTAAAATTCAGCAAACACCGCCTTTATTTTCGGCAGTTAAAATAAATGGCAAAAGGGCTTACGATATTGCCCGTGCCGGTAAAACAGCGGAGATAAAACCCAAAGAAATAATCATTTCCGAATTTAAAATTACGCGTATTGCCTTACCGGAAGTTGATTTCAGAGTGGTGTGCAGCAAAGGTACCTATATACGTTCACTGGCAAGGGATTTTGGGGAGGCATTGAAAAGTGGTGCGCATCTCACGGCATTGCGAAGAACGCGTATTGGTAATTATCATGTTGATGAGGCGATAACAATTGATGATTTTCAGCACTCATTAAATTAAAGTTCTCATAAATTGTTTTGAATTTTACCGCAGGTTTTATTTTTTCCGTTTATTCTCATCATGTTCTATTATTCTAAATTGAAAGCACAAGTGTTCATTGCAAATGCGAAATATTCCGCGCTTCTGCGCGAACTTCCTCAATCCACGCACATATTTCGACAAGCTCAATATGACTCGCATGCGGTCAGTCAGAGCTTGTCGAAGACTGTGGGTGGCATTTTGAAAATGAATCATATTTCTTTTGTTGAAGTTATTTTGAAAATTTTACTATGTCATGTTACGCAAAGAAAAAGATTTAAAAATGATAGACTTTTATACTTGTAATGGACAAGAGAATTGATAAAGAGAGAAGGGTAATTTTCTCAAAAAGAAAATAAAAGTGACAGCTTTAAATAATTCATAATCATTGTCATTTCGAATCCTGCTGAAAGCAGGAAGAGAAATCTTTGCAATTGATTGACAAGATTTCTCACTGCGTTCGAAATGACAGGTGGAAATATAGAGATATTCTGAATTAGATATAAATTTTGCGTAACATCAGTTACTACTATTTAAAACGAAAACAATTAGCATAATAACTAATAATGTGATAAGAATCGGACACAATAAGTTGCCAGATTAATTCCTATCAATAACCGATAACCTGATAACTCAATAACTAAAAGTGGTAATCTTTATAGTCCTTGTTAAACTCTTCAGGAGCTATAGGCGTATTCACCTTAAGGTTGTAAAATTCATAGGTTTCAAAAAGCCCTTTATCATCCAATATTTTTTCGCTTATTGGCAGCATATATTCTTTGTCTATCATCAGCAAAATAATTTTTGCATACACATTAGGCACCTGTATTACCTGTCCTTCGTTAACATCATCATACCAGCCGGCCTGCGGATTTTTTTCAAGAATCATAAACTCACTAACATTTAACTTTTTAGCAATTGTAAGTATGGTTTCATTTTTTTTGACCATATAGGATTGCCATGCGAAATCTGAAAAGGAAATGGAAAGTTTATAACAGGTACGCCCCATGTATTGTTCTTCGCCAAGAACTACAAAATATTTATCAATACTATTTCCATAACGTTTTATTCCGCGTTTCAAAATATCGCCAAAATAGTCCATTCCCAGTTCATGAATAGTATGATGCTGGTTTTTACGCATCATTGAGCCCATAGGATCAAGATTAACATTAACATAAGGAAAAGTTCCCGGATTTATTAATGCATTCCCATTATTTGCCCCTTCTACCCATAATACTTCCTGGCCATTCATATATATATATAATTTACGTGGCGATACCTGGAGTTTTACTTTTGATTCCGTATAGTTCATTTTTCCCTTCACACGCTCATTCCGGTATAAATCATAACGCAACGTTTTTACTTCTGATATTGATTTTATTATGCTGTTAAGCATTTCGAGTGAACCATATTTAATATCGTTTCTCCTGTATGAAAATGAGGTAAACAGCAGACAAACGCCAACTAATAGTACATGTAAAAGATTTGATGATTGTTTTAATTTCATAGGCTTATCTCCATTTTAAAACAAAACTAAGAAACAGTTTTAGAATCCAACAAACCGCTGACAGTTAAAGTGGATATAAGTTATCAGACTATCGGGTTATTAAGTTACAAGTTATCAGTTATTAACTAACCCAATAACCCCATTAACTCAATAACCTAATAACCCAACAACTAAAAATGATAATCCTTATAATCTTTAGTAAACTCTTCAGGAGCTATAGGCACATTCACCTTAATGTTGTAATATTCATAGGTTTCAAAAAGCCCTTTGTCATCAAATATTTTGGTATTCACAGGCAGCAATAATTCCTTATCAATCAATAACAATGTAAGCTTAGCATAGGCATCCGGAACTTTTATAACATCTCCCTCCTTTACATCGTTGTACCAATTATACTGAGGGTTATTTTCAAGAATCATATATTCACTCGCATGAAGTTTACGTGCAATGGAGGTCATATTTTCTCCTGCTTTTACAGTATATGAAACCCATGAAAAATCAGAAAAATAGATTGATAATTTATAACAACTGCGGCCATCGTATTTTTCTTCACCCAAAACAGTAAAATATTTATTTAACCTGTCTCCTGCCCGTTTCATTCCATCCTTTAATATATCAGCAAGGTATTGAAGTCCCATTTCATGTATAGTATGATGCTGATCTTTACGCAAGAGTGCTCCATAAGGATCAAGGCTAAGATTGAGATAAGGGAATGAGCCAGGATTAACCAATGCATTCTCATTGTTTATACCTTGTACCCATAATACTTCCGGCCCTCTGAGTGATAAATAGAGTTTACGTGGGGATACCTGAAGTTTTACCATAGACTCAGTATGTTGCATGCGGCCTTTTATCCGTTCATTACACTGCAGGTTATAACGAAGCGTTTTTATATTTGCAATTGATTCCTGCAGATTATCAAGCAGTTCATGTGCAGTGTATACTGGAGAGTAGTCATCGGAAACAAATGAGGACACCGTTAAATAAATACCTGCAACTACTATAAATAGTCCTATCTTCCCTTTTCTGGCTTTCATTAATCTTTAATCTTAATATGCAAAAATACTTGTATTTTTAGTGTTACCATGCCTAATTATAGACATCCATCCCATGAATCAGCAAAACTAATTTTACCTGTCACATTTTTCTAAAATTATACTCTTTATAATTTAATGCAAACTCATCCATAGTAAACGTTTTATTAAGTGTTATATTATAAAAATCATACGCTTCAAAGAGTCCCTCCTCATCATAAACTTTTACACTCAGGGGTATATAATTCTTCTTATCAATATAAAGAATAACTTTATTTGCATAAGGTGTTGGAATCAATAACTTTTTGCCTTCTTTTAATTCACTATAATAGCCGGAAAGTCCATTCTTATAACGAATTTTAAAATCGCTTGTACCCATCTTTTTAGCAATATCCGTAACCGTTTCTCCTTTTTCAACACTATATTCAACGTATTTATATTCAGGAAAACTGATTAATAACTGATGACATTCAATATGATTAAAAGTATGCGTGCCCGCATAAGCAAAATGTTTATCAAAATCTTTGGGAGCTTTTATAATAGTATTGGCAATTAATATTCCTATGTGTTGAAGCCCCAAATCAAAGATTGTATAGTGTTGATCTTTACGCATAAGGCTTCCATAGGGATCCAGGTTTAAATTAATAAGTGGAAAAGATAGTGAATAAACTACCGCATTGCCTTTATTAGTACCCTGAACCCATAATACTTCATTTCCTTTCAGAATACTTTTAAAATATATTTTTCTTGGTTGGGAATTGATTTTAACATGCGACTCGGCAAATAAATAATGTCCATTCACACGTTCGGTTGCCTTTAAATCATAACGTTGTGTTTTGATATTTTTCAAACTATCCAACATGTGTGTGACAAGTTCCTGACAGGAGATTTTTTTATGAGGCTCAATACTTCCTGAAAAAAAGAAATAAATACAAATAATAGCTGATAGCTTCAAAAACCGCATGTACAAACATAACAAAAATGTGGTCTAAATCTGGTAGCCACACAATAAATTAATTCCGTAATTTCGTACAAAATACATTTTTTTATTGATGAAAATTATCGGAATTATACCTGCCAGATATGCTTCTACCCGTTTTCCCGGTAAACCTTTGATAGATATTGGGGGTAAATCCATGATTCAGAGGGTATATGAACAGGCCAATAAAACGAAGTTATTGACTGCTGTTGTTGTAGCTACTGATGATTTACGTATTGAAAATCACATTCGAAGTTTTGGAGGTAAGGTAGTGATGACTAATGAAACTCACCAAAGTGGTACAGACAGATGTTTTGAAGCTATTCAAAAGTTTGATGCTTTGGCTGATATTGTAATAAATATCCAGGGTGATGAACCTTTTATTCAGCCTGAACAAATTGACCTGGTGGCCTCTTGTTTCAATTCTGAACAGGTACAGATTGCTACCCTTGTAAAAAAAATAAATAGTTATGAGGATTTATTTAATATAAATACTCCTAAAGTTATTTTAAATATTAGTGGTGATGCAATTTACTTCAGCAGACAAACAGTTCCCTATGTTCGTGGCAAAGAAAAAACCCAATGGCTTGACTACCAAGCCTTTTACAAACACATAGGTATTTATGCCTATAGAACAGGGGTATTGGCTGAAATCACAAAACTAAAACAATCCGATTTAGAGCTTAGCGAAGGATTAGAACAATTACGCTGGATTGAAAATGGTTATACTATCCGAACAAAAATAACTGATAGTGAGAGCATTGCCATAGACGTACCGGACGACCTTAAAAAGCTGACAAATTTTTTGTAACTTCACCCTTTCTAAAGCCTTGTAAGGCAATTTATAATCAACTATTTTTTATCCTTTGGGGATTTATAAATGAAAGTAGATAAACATATCACTGAATTATTATACGAGCATGATTGCGTTATCATACCTAATTTTGGTGGGTTTGTAGCAAATTATGCACCGGCAAAAATTCATCCGGCACAACATACATTTACACCACCATCGAAGAACATCAGCTTTAACAAACATTTAAAAAATAATGATGGATTATTGGCCAATCGTATTGCAACTGCTGAGAAAACCACTTACCCCGAAGCAATTAAATATATCAGTCATTTTACCTCTGCAACTAATACGCGATTAAAAAAAGGAGAAAAAGTAGCAATAGATGAGGTTGGTTCTTTATACTTAGATACAGAACGTAATATACAATTTGAACCGGGTACTACCAATTACCTGCTGGATGTATTTGGTTTGGCACAGTTCCAATCTCCAACTATAAAACGTGATACCATTACCAAACGTGTTGAAAAGGAACTCAAAAAAGACAGAGGGCCAATACCTGCTGAAAGAAAAAAAATCAACATCAAACGCTATGTAACACTCTCCGTTGCCGGCTCTTTAATCCTGGCTATGACATGGATTACTTTAAAAACAGATCTACTAAAAAACATTAACTACTCAAACATAAACCCATTTGCAGCAAAAGAAGCATCAAAGTACACAAAAAAATCCACTGAGCCTAAAGAACTGAAGATAGAGCATGTAAAACCTGCTCCTGTAGTAACTCCAAAAGATACGGCAAAACAAATAGAATTGGTCCCAACCCAACCGGTAACGGCTGAGTTAATTGATAATAAAACAGTTGGTATTGTAAAGGCTGACTCAACCAAAGTTTCCATTAAAAATATGGCCATAAACACCGATTTAAAATTTCATTTGATAACAGGCTGCTTCCAGATACCCGAGAATGCCGACAGATTTATTGGCATGTTACAAAATCAAAATATTACAGCATCTATTATTGGAAAACGTAATGGCCTGCTTATAGTAAGCTCCGGTGACTATGTAACGCGTAAAGAAGCGCTCGAAAAACTGGTACAGCTAAAAAAGAGTCAGCCCGAAGCATGGCTGCTGGTAAAATAAACAGCCCCTGCCGGCTCTTAATTCATAACCCTTGCAACGTTATTTTATTCAACTATCTTATGATGGAACCGCCTACCACGGCTGGCAGATGCAGGAAAATACACTTCTAACGGTACAGCAGGTTGTGAATGAAATGCTTTCTAAGCTGTTGAATGAGCCTGTTTCCGTTATGGGGTGCGGACGCACTGATGCAGGTGTTCATGCTACAGAATTTTTCGCACATTTTGACTCTGTCAAAGATTTAACAGAAAACCCGGACTGGTGGATTTTTAAATTCAACAATGCTTTACCGAAGGATATTGCAATTCAAAAAATAATTCCAGTGCACGAAAAAGCCAATGCCCGTTTTGATGCTGTTTCCCGAACATATCAATATACTATCTGCCGAAAAAAGGACCCATTCCGGCTCAATAAGGCTCTTTATTTGTATGGTGATATAAATATGGAAGAAATGAACAATGCGGCAAAAGTATTGTTTGAGTATATTGATTTTACTTCTTTTGCAAGAACCAACACACAGAATATAACCAACAACTGTACAATATATAAAGCGGAATGGAAAGAAGAAAACGGGGTTTTAATTTTTACGATTTCTGCCAACCGCTTTTTACGAAATATGGTGAGAGCAATAGTAGGGACACTTTTAAAGGTGGGAAAGGGTAAAATATCTGTTGATGATTTCAAAAAAATAATTGAAAGTAAAGACCGCACAAAAGCAGGCCTTTCAGCGCTGGCCTGTGGTTTGTATCTTGTAAAAGTAGATTACCCCGAAGGAGTATTAAGCCAAACCACAAAATGTCCCCTCAGCAATGCTAAATAAGAAAAAAACAATAACAGGAAAAGCTGTTGACTGGGTAATTATTAAAAGAATTTTTTCTTATGTAAAATCCTATTGGGGTAATTTTATCTTTGCTGTTTTTACTACCATTACGCTTGCTTTTATAGCCCCGGTGCGCCCTTACCTTATACAATACACTTTTGACCATTATGTAGCAATACCCGATGCACAAATGCTATTATATATGACAATTGTATTGACAGCGCTGCTGTTACTGGAAGCGGTTTTTCAATTTTCCGACAGCTTCCTAACCAACCGTCTGGGGCAAAATATTATAAAAGACTTACGTGTTCAGCTTTACAAACACATTATTAATTTGCGCCTGAAGTATTATGACACTACACCTATCGGCACCCTTGTAACACGTGCTGTTTCAGACATTGAAACCATTGCTGATATTTTTTCGGAAGGATTGATTGTGATTATTGGCGATTTGCTTAAAATTTCGGTAATATTAGTAGTGATGTTTTTTTTAAATGTTAAGCTCACACTCATCATTCTCTCCCCTATCCCTATTTTACTCATAGCAACGTATATTTTTAAGCAATCGGTTCAGGCTTCCTTCCAGGAAGTACGCACACAGGTAGCACGCTTGAACGCCTTTGTACAGGAACATATCACAGGCATGAGTGTTGTGCAGGTATTCAACCGCGAAAAAGCAGAGATGAAACATTTTGAAATAATAAATGCCAGGCACCGCGATGCCAATATCCGTTCTATACTTTCCTACTCTATCTTTTTCCCTGTTGTAGAGATACTTTCAGCCGTTTCACTTGGCTTAATTGTATGGTGGGGAGGAAGAGGAATTTTAAACCAAACGGCTACAATAGGAGAACTGGTATCTTTCATCATGTATACCAATATGTTATTCCGCCCGATACGTCAACTGGCAGACAGATTCAATACCTTACAAATGGGAATGGTTTCATCTGAACGTGTATTCAAAGTGTTAGATACTCATGAAATTATCGAAAATAAAGGAACTATACCTGCTGAAAACATACGGGGAGCTATTGAATTTAAAAATGTGTGGTTTGCGTATAACTCTGATAGTATTGAATGGGACGAGGGACGAGGGGCAGGGGACGGGAAATTTTCTCCCACATGGATTTTAAAAAACGTTTCTTTTTCCGTTAAACAAGGCGAAACCGTAGCATTAGTAGGTGCTACAGGGGCAGGAAAATCTTCGGTTATCAACTTATTAAACCGGTTTTATGAATACAACAAAGGTATTATAAGTATTGATGGTATTAATATTCATGATTATGAACTTAGCTCTTTACGAAAAAATATAGGTGTAGTATTACAGGATGTTTTTTTATTTTCAGATACGCTTGCCAATAACATTTCGTTGAATAATCCTGAAATTACACGTAAACAGATTATTGAAGCTGCGCAGCTTGTAGGTGCACATGATTTTATAACCAACCTGCCAGGCGGTTATGATTACAATGCAATGGAACGTGGCGCTATGCTCTCTGTGGGGCAACGGCAGTTGATTTCTTTTATTCGTGCTTATGTATATAACCCTAAAATACTGGTGTTAGATGAGGCAACCTCTTCCATTGATACAGAATCGGAACAACTGATACAAAATGCTATTGAGCTGCTCACCAAAAACCGTACTTCCATCATTATTGCACACCGTTTAGCTACCATCCAAAAAGCCGATAAAATTATTGTAATGGACAAAGGTGAAATTATTGAAACCGGAAACCATCAGGAATTATTAAAACTTAACGGACAGTACAAACGATTGTTTGAGTTGCAGTTTAAGGAGGAGAAAAAAAAGGTAATTAAAACTCCATAAGTAATGGTATTATAAGTTCAATAATAACGTATTATTAATAGCTTTTATTTGCTTATCTCCGACCTTAACGTCTTTTGCATATTGAGGCCATTTCTTTACTATCCTCTGAATATCTTCAATTATTGCTTTCGCGTATTTGACGTTCATCTCTTTGCCTACTTTCAGCAAATCATCTTTACCTATATCAATGGTTTTACCATTAACAGACAAATTATGCTGTTTTACCCAAACGCTTGCAGGATCGTATGAATAAGTAACATCGAATGCTGGTGATAGTCTCCAAATTCCTTTCTTATCCATTATAAAGGCAATATTTTTTGTATGGTCATCCAGATTTCTTGCAATAACGTTAAATGTCATCCTGCGGTAAAATTGCTCACTTGTACTGGCAGGTAACCTCAAGAATCGTATTGTTTCAAAAGCTTGTTCATAAGCAAATGAACCTACCATAGAAAAATCAAAATGCCTCATTGCGCATAATGACTGTACATGTAGCTTTTGTCCTTTAACTCTATCAAAACGTTTAGTCATAAAATGTGCATGATTATTTTCTTCGAACAATTTTGATTCCATCATTTCAATTCCGCAATCCAGAGCCATGTGATAGTATGCTAATTCAATTCGTCCATAACCGGCAGTATCACCCATCTGTTTATTGTTAACCCCATCAAACTTTAGTAACCAATGTTCATATCCTTTTGGGGCGTTAACCTGGCCTGAGCGCATTACTCCTGTTTTTTCATTATAGGCAATAATTGCTTTTGCTCTTGCACCTCCTGCCGATGTTCCTACACGTATTATGTTTTCCAACCCCTTTTTTACATCCCCGTTTAAATTGACAGAAAATTGTTTTCGTTCTCCAAGTATCTGCTGAGTCATCTCAACGAGACTTTTTATTTCAAGAGTAACTGCGGCTTCTTTCGTTTTATTTAAAGACGGTTCAAACTCTAATGCCCCCATACCACGCTTTCCCATATAACATAAACGTTCAACAGAGTTCATACTACCTGAGCTTCTTCCCTGAGAAGCAAGCCATGCATTGATAAGTGCAGTTCCAAACTTATCGGGCAAAACATCTGACAAAAGGCCAGGCAAGCCGTAAAAAGTTTCTTTTCCAAGGCGTTTAAACTCAAAAATCCGATTACCTCGTTTTACTTCTTCTAATGACATTGTGAGGGGTGCAATATCCCATTTATTATTTATAAATGAAGAGTCAAATTCAAAAGTTGCAGTTCGTGAGTTTCTATTCCAAAGAACGGCCCCCACAAGTTTATTCCAAAGCTTAACAGTTGCTGTTTCCATTTACTTTTTCTTTTTACTCAGTGGTAACAATTTTTTGTTAACAGGCTTCTTCCTTGTACCGGAAGCCCTTTGCCTTTTCTTACCCTCTAATTTTGCCATTTGTAAAGGGCTGATTGTTGTTTGAACTTTAAAGGTTTCCAACAATTCTAATTCATTTAATGCTCTTAATAGTTCTATGAATGTAAGTAGTGAAATACTTCTTTCGCCATTTTCAAACTCGCTCAGAGTAACCCGGTGTATACCTGCTTTTTCTGCCAGCTCATTTTGCTTATAATTTTTCTTTAGCCGTAATTGTTTAATAAACCCGGCCAGCTCTTTCAATATGGCATTATCACTCATTCCATACCAGTCATTTGTGTAGTTTAAATTTGACATTATAAGACTTTTTAATGTTTAATGTAGTGTTAAGTCAACCTTTTGACATAAAATCTGACAGGTCTGATAAGCTACGTGCTCAGAGACCTGCCAGGTTTATACTTGACAAGACAGTAGTATTATTACTGCAAATGTATTAAAAATTTTACTTGGTGTATAGATATTGTAGTACAAATACTACATTAATGAGAAAAAAAACAATTAATGTAGTATTTACATTACAAAAACATCATATTTTTATACAACATACAAACGTCTTTTGCTTCACGGCACAACTACGCTTAACCGGGGGGTACTCATCAGCTTAGTGTTTGTTGATTGGTCTTTACTATGATTCCAATACTTGAAAATTCTTCTAAGCCTTCAATTTCAATATATCCATCTTGCTTTGTTGCACAAACCCTAATTTCATAATCCATTGGACACACTGCACATTTATGAAATATTGAATTAAATATATATCCATCACTATCTATAGGTTGCATCTTATTTATTGGAACAGGAATAAAATTGCTTTTATTTTCTGCTTCACAAAGGCTACAACTAAATTCAAGTCTTATACTTTCTATATCTGTTGGGTCGAATTCTGTTCGCTTCATTTTTGATTGTTTATATTTTTTAGTGGATGATTTTTCATTTAATTTCAAAAACTTTTCTTATAAATTTATCTTGGCATTTGATTTCAAGGGCATCAATCTGTTTTTTGTTATAATATGCGTACTGCAAACTATTCGCTTGGAGATTTTCAGAACCCTTTGACGTATTGCTTGTGGAAAAATAATACTTTCTATCAGAGGAAAGAAACTCCCGCCTTTTTGCCATTTTTCCTTGGTTACCCATAGGAGTGTGAATAGGGTTTAAGAAAACATCTGTTTTCTTTAGAATCTGCTTAAACAGTACATGAAGATTTTTATCCTCGTTGAGTCTAAACTCTACTTTGTTATTATTGCTCTGAATATTTTTCAAAATGTTAAGCTCTCCACATTGAAGTATCAGAAAGTTCTTTTCTTTGATTTTAAAACATCTCTTTGTTGTAAGCTCGTTTAATAAAAATTCTCCTAATTGATAATTCCCTTCGATGTCAATGGACTCAGTAAATAATTGATGTGAATAAATATTTTCAACTTTCCCATTTTTTACCCGATACAGACAATTTTTTACTTTATCAGAATTGCTATCCTTCAATTCAAAAACAACCCCCCGTTAAGCGTATGGTCTCCCTACGCTTTATTTAACCGGCATCTTGCCGAAGTATTTCAGTCGCATCAATAATTGTATATTTGAATACGAAAAATGTCAACCGGTTACCAGATAAAAGAGCAAAACAAATTACA
>JAHEXZ010000095.1 GCA_023251835.1 Bacteroidota bacterium
GTCTCCCTACGCTTTATTTAACCGGCATCTTGCCGAAGTATTTCAGTCGCATCAATAATTGTATATTTGAATACGAAAAATGTCAACCGGTTACCAGATAAAAGAGCAAAACAAATTACATTTTGTAACACTACAAGTTGTGGAATGGGTAGATAATTCGAGTGCAAAAGATTACGTAGGAGAAAAAGAATTGTTAGATATCACAATACATATGAGGCAATGGAAAACGTACAGACAGGCCGGAGGCCTTGTTAAAAAAGCGTAGGGAGACATTTATAATTTCAAAATAAAAACACACAACCGCTTTTGTTACTCGAAAAGATAGAAGTAATGATTTACAAATCTTTTTTTAAATTTGCATCGAACCCTAAAAAAAACATATTATGAAAAAATTAATCTATCAGTCCATCGTAATTGCATTTGTTCTTTCCGGAATTTCATGTGGTGGAAATAGCAATGAAATGAAAGAAGAAAAACCTAAAAATACAGTGGAAGCAATAACCCAAATAGGCGAGCAGATGAAGAAAGGCTCATCTGATGCAAACACCAAAATGAAAGAACGCAAAGCTAAAGGTGACACACTTGCCATGAATTATAAAGAACTGCAAAAGTATCTGCCCCTTTCTATTGATGGTTACAAAACCGGAGAACCCAATGGTACTTCTATCAATATGCAGGGAATGTCTTATTCTTCGGCTGAAGCCACCTTCAAAAAGGATAATGGGGATCACATAAAGGTGACTATAATTGACTATAATGCTGCTTATGGGATTTATACAGCTGCAACTGCGATGTGGGCAATAGGTATGAATGTGGAAACACCTGAAGAAAAGGTCAGTGGGATCAAAATGGACAATGAAATTGGTGGATGGGAAACTTTTAAGAAAAAAAGAAAGGATGCAACAGTTACACTTGGAGTAGGTTACCGCTTTTGGGTAAATATAGAAGCAAACAATCAGGAGAGCACCGATTTTATTAAATCAGTTGCCAAGTCAATGAGGTTAGATGATCTTGCAAAGCTATGAATTTATTGATTGCTCAAGAACGCTTCTTGGACTAAGTGGGCAGTTAATTTCCCCGTTAAGCGCTGAGTAGGCAAGAGGGAATTTCACCCTCAGCCTCTCACACAACCGTACGTGAAGCTCTCACTTCATACGGCTCGTGTCATACAATCAAACATTATTGAAAATTGTCCAATGATAAAACATAGTTGGATAACTCAATTTAATTGATTTTACCCATTTGTATGCTCTACTATAGCTTCCTTTCAATCCTTTGTATTTATTCAATGCCCATTTTGCTAATCGAAAATGAAAATGCCTTAATAGTTTTTACCATTAAATTTTTAAATTTTTTGTTCTTTGAAATGTTTTCGTTTTTAAAATTTAAGGAGTTCGTCAGGAGTAGTTCCAAGTCCGTCAGCAATTTCTTTTAGGTAAAAAGCGGAAGGATTTATCTTACCGCTTTCAAGCCTTTCGATTGATTGTCTGTCTTTGTCACAATTACGAGATAGTTCTGATTGCGACCAACCTTTTTGCATACGAAGCCTGATAATATTCTTCCCTAATTTTTTTAAAAATTCTTTCTTGTCCATTATACAACAATTTTCAGAATAATGGAACAGAAAAATGTCAACGTATTCGTTGACATTTGGATTTTTATTTTACATTTGTTCTATAACTAAAATCTACGGACAAATGAAAACAAAAACTATTATGGTAATAGCCATTGCGCTATTAGGGATTACAGCGACAAGCTGTAAAAAAGAAAAAGGATGTATGGATAAAAATTCTGTGAACTATAATGCAAATGCAGAACTTGATGATGGAAGTTGCAAATATGAAGGCTCTATGGTTTTTTGGCAACAAGCTCCAATTGTTAGTGGTAACGTATATTTGGATGGAACATTTATTGGGAATACAAATGTTTCATTTGCTTCTGCACCGAGTTGCGGAAATACAGGTGCATTAACTATTAAAAAGGATTTGGGAGGGAATAAATCAAAGTCTTATCACTTAACTGTTAGTTGGGCAGGAACATCTCCAACTGATTATGGAAATGTAACTTTTGAAGCAAATACCTGCACGTCTTATCTATTACAATAAGATATATTTTAAATGTAAAATGCGCTTACATATAGGTCGTAAAACCCCAGTTGAGCATAGCGTCTCGCTATGCTCTTTTTAACAAAGCCTCCGGTATATTTGTTCTCACACCAACTATACCTTCCCCTTCAAATACACCCCCGTGTATGATCTATCACATTTCACCAACTCCTCCGGAATACCTTCAAAAACAATATTTCCACCATCATTACCACCCTCCTGGCCAAGGTCAATAATCCAGTCGGCACATTTAATGACTTCTGCATTGTGTTCAATAACAATCAATGAATGGCCTTGTTTGATAAGGGCGTTAAAGGCGTAGAGTAATTTTGAAATATCATGAAAATGCAAGCCAGTGGTAGGCTCATCAAAAATAAAGAGTGTTGGAGTGTTACTATTTTGCCCCGACCCAAGGAAAGAAGCCAGCTTTATACGTTGTGCTTCTCCTCCGCTTAAAGTACTGGAAGGCTGCCCTAACTGCACATATCCCAACCCAACATCAAATAAAGGTTTTAATTTTTGCACAATTTTTTTCTCCAGATTGCCTGGCCGCTGCGATGAATCAAAAAAAGCAATAGCATCATCTACCGTCATTGCCAGCACATCTGAAATATTTTTAGGTTCAGTACCTTGTACCGGACTATATGTAATTTCCAGTATATCTTGTTTAAAACGTTTACCATGGCAGGCTTCACACACTAAGTGAATATCGGCCATAAACTGCATTTCAATCTGTACCTCCCCTTCTCCTTCACATACCTCACAGCGCCCGCCATCTACATTAAAAGAAAAATGAGACGGTTTATATCCCCTGTTTTTTGCTAAAGGCTGGTCAGCAAATAAGGAGCGTATTTCATCATACGCTTTTACATAGGTTACAGGGTTAGAACGTGATGATTTACCAATAGGGTTCTGGTCTACCATTTCAACAGCAGCAATATTCTTTAAATCGCCACCCAGTTTATCAAAGCTGCCGGTTTGTTCACCATAACCACCATAGATCTTTTTTAATGCCGGATAAAGAATACGTTTTACAAGAGAAGTTTTTCCAGAACCACTCACACCTGTAACAACAGTCATTATATTAAGCGGGAATTTTACATCAAAACCTTTCAGATTGTTCTCCCGTGCACCCTTTATCTCAATAAACTGTTTCCACTTTCTTCTGTACTGTGGAACTTCTATTTTTTCTTTACCACTTAAATATGCAAGTGTAAGACTTTCGCTCCCCTCTTCATTTGGAGAGGTAAAGCCTGTCCTGAGCGAAGTTGAAGGAGGAGAGAGGCTTCCCTGAAAAACCAACTCTCCGCCATGAGTCCCAGCCATTGGCCCAATATCAATAATCTGGTCGGCAGCACGCATAATGTCTTCATCATGTTCCACCACAATTACGGAATTGCCAATATCTCTCAGAGAAGTAAGCACTTTTATTAAACGTTGAGTATCGCGGGAATGTAATCCAATACTTGGTTCATCCAGAATATACATAGAACCTACAAGACTACTGCCTAATGATGTTGCCAAATTAATACGTTGCGATTCACCACCCGATAAAGTGTTAGACAAGCGGTTCAATGTCAGGTAACCCAAACCTACATCATCTAAAAACTGTAATCGGTTCGTAATTTCAATCAATATACGTTTTGCCACTTCTTTATCGTATGCAGACAATTCAAGATGTTTAAAAAATTCCAACGAATCTTTTACTGGCATCAAAACAATATCATTGATAGAAGCGCCACCAACCTTCACATACGAAGCATCTTTACGTAAACGTGTACCTTTACATTCAGGGCAAACCGTTTTTCCGCGATAACGCGAAAGCATCACCCTGTATTGAATTTTATAGGCCTGCTCTTCCAGGTGCTTAAAGAACGTGTTTAATCCATCAAAAAATTTGTTACCTGTCCAAAGCAGGTTGCGTTCTTTTTCCGTTAAATCATAATAAGGCCTGTGAATTGGAAAATCAAACTTGTGTGCATTCATCACCAGCACATTCTTCCATTCACTCATTTTTTCTCCCTTCCAGCAAACAATGGCATCTTCATAAACAGAAAGATTCTTGTTGGGAACCACCAGGTTTTCATCAATACCTATTACACTTCCAAATCCCTCACAATGTTTACACGCCCCAACAGGATTGTTAAAACTGAAAAAATGCACACTTGGCTCTTCAAAAGTGATTCCATCTAATTCAAAACGGTTGGAAAAGTACCTCTCCCCAACCCCCGAAAGAAATTCGGGGCAGGCTCTCTCCCCAGGAGATGGAGCCGGTGCATTCGTTTTTTCTTTGGAAGATACTGATATACTTTTGTACCTGACACCTGCTTCGCCCTCTCCTGCGGAGAGGGGATTAAGGGGAGAGATAGTACACTTCCCCTCCCCCTCATAAAAAGCAGTCTGCACCGAATCGGAAATACGGTTTAAATTATCCTCATCATCAGGTTTAACAGTGATACGGTCAATAACAATATTAAAAAGCTCTTTCTCTGAAAACTTTGTTTCAAGAAACTCGTCTATTTTATATATTTCATTTTTATACTGAATACGCGTAAACCCCTGTTGCAAAAGCAAAGTAAGTTGTTCTTTAACAGTTCTGCCGGTTTGTTTTTTTAAGGACGCAAGCAATAGGAGCTTTGTTCCTTCTGGTAAAGAATTAATATATTCTACAACATCCTGCACCCTATCACGCTTTACCTGGTTGCCTGAGAATGGAGAGAAGGTTTTACCAATACGTGCATACAATAATTTTAGATAATCATATATCTCTGTGGAAGTACCAACCGTGGAACGCGGGTTTCGTGTATTTACTTTTTGTTCAATTGCTATAGCAGGAGAAATGCCTTTGATATAATCTACATCGGGTTTGTCTATACGGCCTAAAAACTGACGGGCATAGGAGGAAAGGCTTTCTACATAACGTCTTTGGCCCTCTGCATATAGTGTATCAAAAGCAAGAGACGATTTGCCAGAGCCTGAAAGACCGGTAATTACCACAAGTTTATTACGGGGAATAGCTACATTCACACTCTTCAGATTGTGAACACGGGCTCCTTTAATGATAATATAATCTTTGGAATTTAAATTTTCTATATCCTTGTTATTACTCATATTTCAAATACAAAAATAATCAATTTTGGAGGCTTTTTTAAATACTTTGCCATTATGGCGGTGACAATTTCTTTGCCACTGTAAAATATTAAGTTAATTTTAAATTTACCCGACCAAAGAAAGTTGCATTGAAATTTAAACTGTTTCTTAAATTTGTTTAAAATTCAGGACGAATGAATATTAATCCCATAATACTATCTATTCCCATATTTTTTATCTTAATCGGTTTAGAGCTGTTAGTTGATAAATTACAAAACAGAAGCAACTATCGCTTTAACGATGCTATTACCAATATAAGCTGTGGCATTGGTGAACAGGTAACAGGTGTGTTTTTTAAACTAACTATTGTTGGCTTATACGGATTTTTATTTGAACATTATGCTTTCTTTAATATACCGGTTAACTGGACAACCGGCATATTGCTGTTTATCGGAGTTGATTTTTTTTACTACTGGTTCCACCGCTATAGCCATGTAATCAATTTGTTTTGGGGCGGACATGTAGTACATCACCAAAGTGAAGAATATAATCTGTCAGTTGCTCTTCGTCAGGGGTGGTTTCAGAAATTTTTTTCTTTTATATTTTATTTACCATTAGCCCTTATTGGATTTGACCCCATTCAGTTTTTAACTGTTTCTTCTTTGGTTACAGTATATCAGTTTTGGATACATACCAAAAGTATTAATAAACTTGGCATTTTGGAATATGTATTGAATACGCCATCGCACCATAGGGTTCATCATGGAGTTAATCCGAAATACATTGATAAGAACCATGCAGGAACATTTATTATCTGGGATAAAATGTTTGGTACTTTCCAGGAAGAAGAGGAAGAACCTACTTACGGTATTACACACCCAATTAATACCTGGGACCCTTTATCTGCTAACCTGCATCATTGGAAACAGATGTATCGTGGGCTAAAACAAATGAGGAGTGCAAAGGATAAATTAAAATACATTTTTATGCCGCCTGGCTGGAGGCCTGATTATATAAAGGAATCGCCAGCACCCGTAAACCAGCCCACTTATAAAAAATATGATACCGATGTTCCTTATTATGTTAATTATTATGTACTGTTTCAATATATCATCACATTGGCAGGCGCTACATTCTTTCTAATTAAGGCTGGTAAAATGGACTTTATTCCAAAGCTGATAGCTTGCAGTTTAATAATTCTTAGCATCGTAAATTACAGCAACCTGTTTGAATCGAAAAAACATGCAATATCATTTGAAGCTACACGATTGTTTCTCGTATTAATCACCCTTGCAATCTATTTTCAATTAAACACGCTAATCCTTTTAGCTGTGATAAGTTCATGGGTTATGATATCAGCTTTCTGGCTATTTAAAATAAAACAGGTTGTTATACAATGAAAAAATTTCTGCAAGATAAATTTATTTTCATCTTTCTACTTATTGTTGCTCTTGTTTTATATGCTAATGCTATTAACAGTTTGATTCTTGATATTATTTTTAAACCGCTTATTGTTATCAGTTTGTTAGTTTACCTCTTTGCAAAAAATGGCCAAAAAGGAAAGTTTGCCATTTTTGCTATTGGCGGGCTATTATTCTCTCTGATGGGTGATGTGTTGCTTATTTTTCAGATCCACAACACATTATTCTTTATGGGAGGTTTGATTGCCTTCCTGATTGCACATTTATTATACATTGGTTATTACATACGTTCTGCACAGATAACAAGTGATAAAAACCTAAATGGAAAGCTTATTTTTTTTCTGCTGATGCTAGGTTATGGAGCAGCATTTTATATGCTGCTTTATAACAATCTGGGGGAACTGAAGGTACCGGTATTAATATATACCCTGGTATTAATAAGTATGAATATTTTTGCATTAAACCGCTATGGAAAAGTAAATGGTAAAAGTTTCCGGTTAATAATGACAGGCGCTTTATTCTTTACATCTTCGGATAGTTTATTGGCTCTCAATAAATTCTTTATACCAATTCCTTTTGCCGGGGTTTGGATACTGGCTACTTATGCAATTGCACAATATTTTATTGTGGAGGGGGTGAATACCTCTCCCCTGCCCTCTCCACACCTGTCCTGAGCGAAGCCGAAGGAGGAGAGGGAGGATATTAAAGGGTAAAAGATTTGGAACTATAGGAAACGAATGAAATAACTAAAAAACATTATGAATACACCAGCACTAAATAACCACTCACCAATTATCCCCTCTCCCGAGGAGAGTGGATTAAGGGGAGAGGTTGCCATTTTCAACTCCCAGGCCAAAAATCAGCTTTCGGTTAAACTAACTACTGCCAGCGAACGAAAAGAAAAACTAAAAAAATTAAAATCAGCTATAATAGCTAATGAAAAGGCCATTTTAGAAGCACTGCAAAAAGATTTACGAAAAAATTCATTTGAGGCTGCTGTTTTTGAAGTATTCTTTATTTATGCTGAAATTGATTTTGCCATCAAAAATTTATCAGAATGGATGCGCCCGCAAACAGTGCCATCTAACCTGTTAAATTTAATGACCAGATGTGAGATTCACTATGAGCCCAAAGGCCTTTGCTTAATCATTGCTCCATGGAATTACCCTTTTCAATTATTAATGTCGCCTTTGGTTTCAGCCATTGCCGCAGGTAATTGCTGTATATTGAAGCCTTCTGAACTATCGCCTGCCACAAGCTGTATCATAGCAAAAATAATCAAAGAAACATTTAATGAAAATGAAATAGCTGTTATTGAAGGAGATGCAAGTGTTTCAAGCAAATTATTGAATTTGCCTTTTAATCATATCTTTTTCACAGGCAGCACACGTATCGGAAAAATAGTAATGGCAGAAGCTGCAAAGCACCTTGCAACTGTAACATTAGAGCTGGGCGGCAAATCTCCTGTTATTGTTGATACAAAAGTAAACTTAGAAAAAGCTGCTGCCAAAATCGCCTGGGGAAAACTTGCCAATGCCGGACAAACCTGTATTGCTCCCGACTATGTTTTTGTGCACGAAAGCCAGCAGGAAAAATTTATTTCTTTGCTCAAAGAAGCTGTTGAGAGAAAATATTACGATAAAGGCCAAATCAACAAGGGGGATTATGGAAAAATAATTTCTGATAATCATTTTAAACGTTTAAAAAATCTGGTAGATGATGCTATAAAAAAAGGAAGCAGTGTAAAAATGGGTGGAATATTTGAAGAGGCCGACAGAACAATACATCCAACTATAATAACAAATGTAAGCAGCGATTCTTCAATTATGCAGGAAGAAATCTTCGGGCCGGTATTGCCTGTTGTATCCTATAAAGATATAAGTGAAGTAATTAACTATATAAACGCTCATGATAAACCACTGGCATTATATATATTTAGCAATAGTAAACGAAATATAAAAAATATTATAAACCAAACATCTGCCGGAGGTACTTGTGTAAATGATGTGATGATTCATATTTCTAATCCCCACTTATCTTTTGGAGGAGTGAATGCCAGTGGAATAGGTGGTTCACACGGGTTCCATGGATTCAAAGTTTTTTCACATGAACGTTCCATTATGTATCAATCAAGATGGATTGATATTGGTAAAATTATATACCCTCCCTATAATAGTAAAGGAATGATTTTAAAATTATTAAGAAAACTAATGTAAAAACAATCTATGTCACAATTTGCAATAGCTATACATGGAGGTGCCGGGGCAATACCCCGTTCTGGCATGACTACTGAAAAGGAAGCAGAATATAGGAAAGGGTTAGAAGAAGCCTTGCTTGCAGGAAACACAATCTTATCATCCGGTGGCAGCGCGTTGGATGCTGTGGAAGCAGCTGTAAAGAAACTGGAAGATGACCCCGCTTTTAATGCCGGCAGAGGCGCTGTTTTCACGAATAAAGGAACGATTGAATTAGACTCCTCCATTATGGACGGCAAGAACCTCATGGCAGGAGCAGTAACAGGTATAAAAAACATTAAAAACCCTGTTTCACTCGCCAGAGCAGTAATGGAAAAATCTGAACATGTTTTCCTATCTGGTCTGGGAGCAATGGAATTTGCTGAAAAAATGCAACTGGAATTTGCACCTGATGAATATTTCTTTATCCAGGAACGTTACGACCAGCTACTGGTAGCAAAAGAGTACGATAAAGTAATTTTGGACCATGCTGTGACTGGTAATAATAATCCACCATCAAAAAAAGGTACAGTAGGGGCTGTAGCATTGGATATACATGGAAATATTGCAGCAGCAACATCTACCGGGGGAATGACCAATAAAAAATTTGGCCGTGTTGGAGATAGCCCTGTTATTGGGGCCGGGACTTATGCAAACAATGCCACTTGTGCCATATCATGTACCGGACATGGTGAATTTTTTATTCGTTCTGTGGTTGCACATGATATTTCATGCCTGATGGAATATAAAGGATTAACATTGAAAGAAGCGTGCGATAATGTAGTTTATCAAAAGTTGGTTAAAATAGGCGGTGAAGGCGGATTAGTTGCTATTGATGCAAAAGGAAATATCGAAATGCCTTTCAACTCAGAAGGCATGTTCCGTGGTATGAAAAAATCAAATGGTGAAATGTATGTTGGTATTTATCCTGATTAAATACCTATAAGAGAAGGTATTGAGAGTTGCCCCTTCCATAAAAAAATATAATATTATTATTTCATCCGTATATATTGGC
This sequence comes from Bacteroidota bacterium, assembly GCA_023251835.1. Lineage (GTDB taxonomy): Bacteria > Bacteroidota > Bacteroidia > 2-12-FULL-35-15 > 2-12-FULL-35-15 > 2-12-FULL-35-15. The sequence continues at coordinate 9,866 of JAHEXZ010000095.1, forward strand.
AACACTCTGGTAAATTATTATAAGCACCGCTATCACCTTTATATTTTTCGTTATCATAACCGGCAGCAGCGATATTCTTTTGTATTTGGTCAAGAGAAATTTTATTTATGTCATAAGAAACAATTATCATGTTTGTTTCAGTACTCCAATCTGCCATAGAAACACCATCAACATCCAGCGATTTCTCTATAGTTTTTTTACACATTCCGCAATTGCCCCAAACTTTAAAAGTTGATGTTGCAATTCCATTTACGATCTCCGTTTTACTTTTAGTGCCTTCTGCTCCCTTTTTATTTTCGCAAGCACTAATTACTGATAACATAAACGCAATAACAATAAGTTTATTTATGTTCATTTTATTCGGTTTGATTTAGAGGCTGTTCAAAATTTATTTAATGCATAGTACGAGTTATCAGATTTGCTTTAATAAAGCGCTTTATTGTTCTATTTCAATAACTGCTTCTCACAAAAAATTATTTTTTTGTGAGAAGCAGTATTATCATTTTTAAAGGGTATTACTATGGTTGTCCACCCATTACACCATTTGTTGTATAACCAAAACTTATTCCATTAGGAGAGTTGCCTACTATAATAGTATTCATAACCATTTGACTTGGTATATCAATAACTGACACGGTATTATCAGCACTATTTGTAACATAAGCATTCTTTCCATCGGCATCAATCACTATCCCATGTGCTTTATTGCCAACAGTTAAAGTATTTATCACTGAAGAAGCTGTAATATCAATTACATATACCTTATTGGAAGTTGGGTTTCCATTAATTCCTCCCTGATCACACACGTAAAGATATTTACTGTCGGGGGTTGGATACATCTGTATCGGCCCCTGAGAACCGCTTGGCAATGGTATCTTTGAAACCTGTTGTGTTAATATATTATACATTGCAACTTCTTTTGTATCGTACAAAGATGCAAAAGCATATTTACCATCGCGGGTAACAGCCGTTTGAACAGCAATACCTCCAAGTGGTATTTCATTAATGGATGATGTTGCTATATCAATTATAGACATGCTCTTAGCGTCCATATTTGCTACATATAATTTTCCATTAAACTGTCTTAAACCATGTGGGCGATGTGCTGTATCAAGCTCAAAACGGCTAACTTCAGCAAATGTCTGGGTATTAACCTTTATTACCTGGTTACTTTCATTGCCGGTTATGTATGCAAAGGTTGAATTATCATCCAACACTACATGGGCAAGATGTTGTTCTGTTCCAAGATTGATACGGTTTGTTATAGCATTTGTAGTAGTACTAATTACCACAACCTGCTCAACATCCCCTGCTACATCAGGTACACAGGTTACCCATACCGACTTACCATCAGGAGCCACCTGCACATTATGCGGCATAAACATTTTTGATCCATCCATGAGATTGATAGTTTTAACAACTGTTCCTGAAGCTGCATTAATTACAGAAACAGTCCCACCCTCTTCGTTGGCCACATATACCACTTTTGTATCTGTAACAACGGGTGTTGGAGCAGGTTCTTCTTTATCCTTCTTTTTACAGGAAGTTAAAACAGTACTGAAGTTGAGCGCTAATACAAGCACAAATAATATAGTTGTCCTTAAATTGGACAATTTTTGAATTGTTTTCATTTTGTTTTTTAAAATTATTTAATAAATAATAGGGTAAAACACTTCATGGGAGAAGTGAACAATAAGGGTTCCAACTTGTAAAAATTACCAGTTGAAATTTATAAGAAGATAAATCAGATTAATAAAACCCGGATAAAGATGAATATCGGTATACGATATACAATAGGAGGAGCGTGATAATCGGGAGCAATAACTGCACTAATTGGTTGAGAAAAATTAGATAGAGCAGTATTTAAACAGAAATCATTTACCTTAAAATCAGAAGGAACTTTCTGACCGGTAACATGCCGATGGCTATCTTTTATTTTAACAGAAGCTGTTTTTTCATGACAACACCTTTTGCTTTTCTTTTTATTGCCGCAACACCCTTCCTCACTACCCCTGGCATTAAGAGAGATGTTTTTTAATTTATCCCCGCAATAATGCAAACGCAACGTTAAACCTGATGCAATAAACAAGTATAAGACACTAAAAAGAATTATGCTGATATTTTTCATTTGCCTATCAAACGAGCAGAAGCATCAATTATTGTGAGTATGTAAAAATTACAACCGCACTCTCCCATACCACCAACGAAACAAGTTGAATGATTTAGAGTTTAGGTTTGACGAAGTTAAACATCAAAGCAGCCCAAACACAATGATTAAAATCATGTTTTGATTTGAGCTACTATTAATTCCTGTTGGGAAAAACATATAAACTCTGAGGGGTAGCCTGATTGGGAATTTTAAATCTTACTTTTTTCTAAAAAGTCATTGAAACACTAAGCGTTGGTAATATAGGCAATTGATCTACCCTCTTGTATTGTACACGGTCAAAATAGAATATATTTTTGCGGCTGTATACATTTGTAGCACCGGCCGCCACTTCAATCTTAGTATTTTCAAAAACATGGAAAGTTCGTTTAATATTCACATCTAAACGATGATACCAGGGAAGTTCTTTTGTTTCACCCTCTCTAAAAAAGTAATTCAAATCACCGTTAGCAGCAGTATAATCGGTGCTGACACCGCCAGTAAAATTTAAATCCTCATAAAAACCACCGGTAGCTCTGAATGGAAAGCCAGAACCAATATTCCAACGGGCATCAAATTCCCAGTTACGATTTTTACCAAAAATATAAGAACCCACAATATTAGCATTATGCCTGCGGTCAAAGTTCGGACGGTAAGAAATCAAATTACCATTATCATCCTTAAGAACTCCATCAAAACGATTGATAAAAGTCAATGAATAAACAAACCATAAATACATGCGTTTGCGATCATACTTCAATACCACATCCACTCCTCTCGCCTTACCTGTTTCAATTATAAAATCTTTTTTCAGGTTATCTGGTTTGTCAGCATTATCAGGAGTGTCATCAAAAATTTTGTTTCTATTCAAATTTGCTAATTGAGTAAAATCTTTATAATAACCTTCAACATTCAAGTCAAGGTTCTTTCCCAGATCAAACTCAAAACCTCCTACATAATGATTTGCCTTTTGCAGCCTGTGTTTCACCTCTCTCACTGTTCCATCTTCTTCAGTAAATGTTTCAGGCAGGTTGCTTGGGCCGGCTAAAAATCCATAAAACAGATTTACCACATCTTTATCAGAATTAGCAGCAATAAGATTCTGGGAATACATTCCGGCAGCTAGTTTTAAACGAACAAATTTTGCAATATTCCATTTTAAACTCATACGAGGCTCCGGAGAAGCATTTGCAAGTGATGCATAATACTGTAAACGGAAACTTGGCTCTAACAGCAGCTTTTTATGTTTGGATATCCATCTGTATTTTACATATCCTCCAATTTCAGTAGTACTTTCCTGCTGGGAAATATGGCGGTTGACGGAGTTATACAAATCAAAGTCGGTTCTGAATCCAAGCACCTCCACACCATAATTCATCTCATTTTTTCCCATAAAATAGGTAAATCCTATTTTCATATTAAATCCTTTTATTTTACTGCTTTTTTCCCGTTCCGCTTCAGGTTTTAGCTTTATATAATATTGAGAATAAGCAAAACTTCCATCTACCAGAATAGGAGAATTATTAGGCACTAATAAAAAATTACCACCTCCGCCATAGGAGTTCCAACTCATATCCTGCAATGATTTATAGCTTACTTTGTCATTAAAATTAAAACCAAACAAATTCAGTTTACTTCCATTTGTTGAGTTCAATGACACTTTACCGTAATAATCGCTAAAGCTAAATGGTAAGCCTTCAGGATCTGCGTAAGTATACAAGACTTTTGACGTTGTGGGAAGATAAGAAGTTTTGGCTGAAAAAATAAAAGAGGCCGACTGTTTGTCTCCTTCTTTGTATCGGCCAATCGGGCCCTCCACCAATGCTTTAGCACCAAATGTATTGGCAGAAAGTTTTCCCGCCACACGTCTTTTATTTCCATCACGTGTTGTAATATCCATGATGGAAGATATACGTCCGCCATATTCAGCTCCAAAGCCACCGCTATAGACATCTGCATTACGGATAATATCCGCATCAAACACAGAAAATAAACCTATTGAATGAAAGGGATTGTATACAATCATACCGTCCAGCAATACTTTATTCTGGACTGCGGAACCGCCCCTTATATATAACTGTCCGCCCTGATCACCTGTAAAAATTACACCTGGCAGTACCTGTAAATATTGAGCTAAATCAGGCTCCCCTCCAACAGTTGGTAATTTCTTAATAACTATAGGATCTATTTTATTAACAGAAACACGGGTTTCCGACTCCTTAGCATCCTGTTCAGCAGAAACTTCAACGCCCTGCAACTGAACTGCCGACTTTGTCAGGTATAATTTTGTTGAGATAATTTCACCATCTTTCACACTCACCGGCTGCTGCAAAGTATCATATCCAAGCATAGAGGTAATCATTATTGTGTAATCACCAGCAGGAACTTTGGTAATGGAAAAAAAACCGTTTACATCCGTTGCAATTCCCATATTAGTACCTTTTAATATAACATTGGTAAAAAGCACCGGTTCACCTGATTCTTTTAAATATACGAATCCACGGATAACTCCTGTTCCCTGACTAAATAAAGCAACTGAAAAGAATAAAAAAATTAAAAGAGGTAAAAGTTTTTTAGTAATTAGTAAAGATGTGCGCATGAATTTAAAATAAAAAACATTCAGGGTTTCAAATGTAGGTAATTAGTTGCTTTAAAAGAAATTATACTTCGGCTAAACGAGTTTAAGGAACTCTTGTGCTCAGTGTAACTGATCCTAAGCGAGTTAAGCGCACCGGCTTACTTAAACCCATTATACTGTGCACGGGATAAATTTCCGCATTGTTATATTTCAAAATGGCCAACCCAGATACTTCGACAAGCTCAGTATGACTGGCACACGGGTCACTCTGAGCCTGTCGAAGAGTGTGGGCTGGATTGCGGAAATTTATCCCGTTTAATGTATAGATTCAATATATTTGAACATGGCATCAGGTGGGCATCTTTAAATCGGAAACCGGTCATCCCGGCATAACGGTACGTTTTCTTTTTTTTTTCAAAAATCCGTTTGTTCGGGAACTTTCCGTACATTTCATAATTTGTAGTACTTTTAGTTTAGAATGATCTTTTTCCATGAATAAAAATACACATTTTTTTTTATCCGCTTTATTGCTATTTTGCTCTCTTTTCAGTTCAGCCCAGCAAAATAAAGCAGATTCCTTACTATCCCTTCTTAAAAAATTAAACAGTGGCACTTCTCCTGAACTAATGCCGACAATAGAGGGTGGGCTGAATGGATTGCCACTTGATACTGTTCGTATAAATACCCTCAATGCACTTGCCTGGGAACTCAGAAATAGCAACCCTGACACAGCCATTACACTAACAAAAGAAGCACTTGAATTTTCGGAAAAAGCAAAATGGAAAATAGGAATTGCCGATGCCAATTCTAAGCTCGGGGTTTTTAACTGGCTCAAAGGGAATTATTCCGCATCTCTTGCTTTTCATTTTGAAGGATTAAAACTCAGCGAAGAGCTTAGCGATAAAACCGGCATTGCAAGATCCCTCGGCAACATCGGACTCGTCTATCGGAAGCAGGGTGATTACCCCAAAGCGCTGGATTATTATTTCAAAGCATTGAAAATGGATGAAGAGCTCGGAAATAAAGATGGAATTGCACGCCATATCGGCAACATCGGAGTTGTCTATTTTCATCAGGGCGATTGCCCCAAAGCGCTGGGCTATTATTTCAGGGCATTGAAAATGGATGAAGAACTCGGAAATAAAGATGGAATTGCACGCCATATCGGCAACATCGGAATTATCTATTGTGAACAAGGCGATTACCCCAAAGCGCTGGATTATTATTTCAGGGCATTGAAAATAAATGAAGAGCTGGGAAATAGAAATAAAAGCGGAATTGCCAGGAACCTCGGCAACATCGGAAGTGTCTATGAGAAGCAAGCTGAGAGCCAACGAAGTTCCGATAGCGCAGCTTATCGGGAACGCATATATAACAAAGCACTGGACTATTATTTCAAAGCATTAAAAATGGATGAAGAACTCGGAAATAAAAGCGGAATAGCAACCGACCTCGGCAACATCGGCTCGCTTTATACCAAAACCGGCAGGTTCAAAGAGGCGGAGGGGTATTTGAAACGCTCGCTCGCCATTGCCGATACTATTGGTTCTCTTCAAGCAACAAAGGAGTTCAACCAAGCCCTCGCCCACCTCTATGACACCACCGGCAGGGTAAAACTTGCCTTTGAGCATTACAAAAAATACATCCTCGCCAAAGACAGCCTTTTTAATGAAGAAAACACAAAAAAACTTGTCCGCTCCGAAATGAATTTTGAATTTGAAAAAAAACAGGCAGCAGAAAAAGCCGGGCAGGAAAAACAAAAAGCTATTGCAAAGGTTGAAATCGAAAAACAAAAACTTCAGCGCAACACTCTGATTATCGGTTTGGCCATGTTGCTCTTCCTTTTATTTTTTATTTACAGGAGCTACCGACAAAAACAACGTGCAAATACGGCATTGGAAGCCTTGAATAAAAAATTAGAACAGTTATCCATTGTAGCCAGTGAAACGGATAACGGTGTGTTGATCTGTGGCCCCAAAGGTGAAATAGAATGGATAAACGCGGGCGTTACGCGCCTGCTTGGCTATACCCTTGAAGATATCAAAAAGCAGGGAAACACCTTGGAAGAGATAAGCGCAAATGATGAAATAAAAGCCCTGATACACCAAAGCATTGAAAATAAAAAACCTTCCGTTTACCAGTCCCAGAATAAGGCTAAAGATGGTACAAAGAAATGGATGCAAAGCACCTTAACCCCTATTCTTGATGAAGCAGGGAACATAAAAAAATTAGTGGTAATAGATACCGATATCACCGGCAGGAAAATAGCCGAAGATGAAGTAAAACGCACGAATGAAAAAATAATCGACAGCATAACCTATGCCCAACTCATCCAGCAAAGTATTTTAATAGAAGAATCAGAGATACAAAAACATTTACCGGATTCTTTTATATTTTATAAGCCAAAAGACATTGTAAGCGGTGATTTTTACTGGTTTTCGGTACTCAATAATAAAATTATTATAGCCGCCATTGACTGCACCGGACACGGTGTTCCGGGGGCATTTATGAGCATGATAGGCAATACTTTATTAAACCAGATAGTAAATGAAAAACAAATAACCACTCCATCGGAAATACTGCGCCTGCTCAATCAGGGTATATTTACGGCTCTTCACCAGGGCAAAGAGGGTGCTTTGTCTGATGATGGAATGGATGTAGCATTGTGTTGTATAGACTACGCAAATAACCGGATAGAATATGCAGGTGCCCAAAACCCTTTGTATATCATTTCTGATAATGAGTTAGAGGTAATTAAAGCAGATGCCCGTTCTGTAGGTGGCAGCACATTTATTTCAAAGAAAAAAGATTTTTTAAAAACAGAATATACCAACCATATAATTCCGATAAAAAAAGGCATGAACCTTTATCTTTCTTCGGATGGTTATTTTGACCAGTTTGGTGGCAATGAAAGAAAACGCTTCGGAACGCGAAAGTTTAAAGAACTATTGTCAAACAACCAGCAGCTACATATACAGGAACAAAAAGAGCTTGTTATAGCTGCCCATGAAGAGTGGAAAGGAAATACAGCCCAGACAGATGATATTTTAGTAATAGGGGTGAAATTGTAATTTTGTAAACAATGAATAAAAACTTAAATTTTTTTTTATCCTTTGTGTTGCTATTTTTCTCTCTTTTCAGTTCAGCCCAGCAAAATAAAGCAGATTCTTTACTATCCCTTCTTAAAAAATTAAACAGTGTCACATCTGCTGAATTAATGCCAACAATAGAAGGTGGGCTGAATGGATTGCCACTTGATACTGTTCGTATAAACACCCTCAATGAACTTGCCTGGGAACTCAGGGGCAGTAAACCCGACACCTCTATTCTACTCTCCAATCAAGCTCTTGCATTGGCAGAAAAAGCAAAATGGAAAGAAGGAATTGCTAATGCCAACTCCGATCTCGGAGTTTTTAACAGGGACAAAGGCAATTATTCCGCTTCACTTGCTTTTCATTTTGCAGGATTAAAACTAAGAGAAGAACTTGGGGATAAAAAAGGAATTGAAGTATCGCTCGGCAACATTGGAATTGTTTACTACGACCAAGGCGATTATCCTCAGGCGCTGGATTGTTATTTTAAAGCATTAAAAATAGCAGAAGGTTTGGAAGATAAAAATGGGATTACACGGCACCTTGGCTGCATTGGAAATGTTTATTTGCGTCAAGGTGATTACCCCCAAACATTGGATTATTACTTCAAAGCCCTGAAAATGACGGAAGATATCGGGGATAAACACGGAATTGCTATCTGGCTCTACAACATTGGGAATGTATGTCATTCTCAAGGGAATGCATCCTCGTTAGTATCAGATAAAGAGAAATTGCAAAACAAAGCACTCGGCTATTTTTTTAAATCATTAAAAATATCTGAAGAATTTGGAGATAAATATGGAATTGCTCTTAACCTTGGTAATATTGGGGAAACCTATTCTGACCAAAAAAATTATCCAATGGCTTTGAATTATCTGTTCAAAGCATTAAAGATTTGGGAAGATTTTGGAAATAAATATCTAATTGCGGTATCTCTTAATAATATCGGATATCTTTACCTCAAAACAGGCACGTTCAAAGAGGCCGAAAAATATTTGAAAGAATCACTTGCATTATCTGATAGCATTGGTAATTTGGAAGCAGTAAAAGAAGCAAATCAAAAACTGAGTGAACTATATACTCAACGCCCAACCCCCAACTATAAACTTGCTTTAGAGCACTACAAAAAATACATCATAGCCAAAGACAGCCTCTTTAATGAAGAAAACACAAAAAAACTTGTCCGTTCCGAAATGAACTTTGAGTTTGAAAAAAAACAGGCAGCAGCAAAAGCGGAGCAGGAAAAACAAAATGCCATTACAAAAGTGGAAATAGAAAAACAAAAGCTTCAGCGCAACGCATTGATTATTGGTTTGTCCCTGTTACTCCTGCTTGTGTTTTTTATTTACAGGAGCTACCGCCAAAAACAACATGCAAATACGGCATTGGAAGCCTTGAATAAAAAATTAGAACAGTTATCCATTGTAGCCAGTGAAACGGATAACGGTGTGTTGATCTGTGGCCCCAAAGGTGAAATAGAATGGATAAACGCGGGCGTTACGCGCCTGCTTGGCTATACCCTTGA
>JAHEXZ010000096.1 GCA_023251835.1 Bacteroidota bacterium
ACGCGCTCTATCTCCATTTTTATATCTCATATTCGTTTTTCTTTATTGATTTGTGTGGCAATCTGCGTTTCCTTAAATTATATTTTTCGGCCTCCAAATGCAGTTGCCAGGGTGTTTTGGTGTGCGATAGCAGTTTGGTTGTTTTCTTTTTTGATTATTATGGAATCTTTAACAGGTTTAACAGCTTTACTCATAGTAGCTTTAATCCTGACACTATATACAATAACTAGGTCAAAGAAAAAGATCATAAAATATGGAGGATTAGTATTCATTTTAAGTTTAGTAGCGGGTATAGCTTGGTATATAAAGTCGATTGCTTCAGAAAATGATAAAAAAGAAGTGCTTCGTGATATTAAATTGGAAATGTATACATCAAGAGGGAATGAGTATGAACACGACAGAGAGAGCTCATTAACAGAAAATGGACATCTCATTTGGGTGAACTATTGCAGAAAAGAATTGGAAGAGGCATGGAATCGAAGAAGCACTATAAAATTTAATGAGAAAGATTTAAATGGCAATCTGCTTGAATTTACGCTTGTTCGCTTTTTAGCTTCAAAGGGGTTAAAAAAAGATGGGGATGCTGTTATCTCATTGACTAAGGATGAAATAATGGTTATAGAAAGAGGGGTTACTAATGTAAATTATCAGAATGTTAGTAGCTTACGCGGTCGTATTTATGAAACTCTTTGGGAAATTGAAGTGTATAAAACAACCGGAAATGCCAATGGACATTCGCTTACACAACGTTTTGAATATTGGAGGGCTGCATGGGGTATTATAAAAGCCAATCCGCTTATAGGAATTGGTACAGGCGATGTTCCTAAAGCCTTTGAAGGGGAGTATATAAAAAACAACTCTTCACTAAGCCAGCAATGGCGTTTGCGTGCGCATAACCAGTACTTATCAATTGCTGTAGCCTTTGGTATTATTGGTTTGTTGTTGTTTTTGACATCACTGATCTATCCATTGCTCGATAAAAACAACCGATACAATTTCCTGTACTTTACTTTCTTCATTATTGCTGTTGTTTCTTTCTTTACAGAAGATACATTAGAAACACAGGCTGGAGTGACATTTTATGCATTTCTGAATACTTTCCTCCTTTTCGCAGGGGAGAAAAAAAAACTCTCTGAAGGAGAGGGGAGGGGGTGAGGTTTATTTTTTTATCACCCCTAATTCTTTTCCTACTTTTTCGAAAGCAGCCAATGCTTTATCAATATGCTCCTTTTCGTGGGCTGCCGATAGTTGAACACGTATACGGGCTTGGCCTTTAGCTACAACCGGATAAAAGAAGCCGATAACATAAATCCCTTCTTCCAGTAATTTGTTTGCAAAATCCTGAGATAGCTTTGCATCATACAACATTACCGGAACAATAGCAGAGTCGCCATTTTTGATTTCCAATCCCACTTTTTTAATACCTTGTTTAAAGTAGTTGATATTCCATTCTAATTTGTCACGTAATGCCGTTGTTTCGCTCAGCATATCCAATACGGCAATGGAAGCACCAACAATATGAGGTGCCAATGAATTGCTGAATAAATAAGGGCGGGAGCGCTGACGCAATAATTCAACAATCTCCTTTTTGCCTGTAATGAAACCTCCCATAGCGCCACCCAATGCTTTACCCAGCGTGCCAGTAATAATATCCACACGGTGCATTACATTTTTTAGTTCAACCGTACCACGCCCTGTTTTACCTATAAAGCCTGTAGCATGACTTTCATCTACCATTACTAAAGCATTGTATTTATCCGCCAGGTCGCAGATTTTGTCAAGTGGAGCAACAAATCCATCCATGGAGAATACACCATCTGTAATTATGATACGGTAACGCTGTGCCTGTGCTTTTTTCAACTGTTCTTCCAGGTCATTCATGTCACAGTTTTTATAACGGTAACGTTGCGCTTTGGATAAACGCACACCATCAATAATGGATGCATGATTCAGCTCGTCAGAGATAATGGCATCCTCTTCACCAAATAAGGGTTCAAACACCCCCCCATTGGCATCAAAACAGGCGGCATATAAAATAGTATCTTCCTGTCCTAAAAATTTCGCAATTTTTGCTTCCAGCTCTTTATGTATATCCTGCGTACCACAGATAAAACGTACACTGCTCATTCCATAACCACGTGTATCCAATGTTTTATGCGCTGCTTCTACCACTTTAGGATGAGACGATAATCCCAGATAATTATTAGCACAAAAAATAAGTACCTCTCCCCCATCCCCTCTCCCCATGGAGAGGGGAGACTTAACTTTTACCACTGCACCTTGTTCAGTAGTGATAACCCTTTCGCGTTTAAAGAGACCTGATTCTTCAATGTTTTTTAATTCTGTCTGAAGGTGATTTTTATAATTGTCGTACATAATAGTAATGTGAGATTTGAGTATTGAGATTTGAGAATTATGTTGTTATCTTTTTTAATTAATTCCGTAGTTTATATTTGGTTTACAGTATTGCTTATTGATAAATAATTTTACCCGATTGTGAAGCACCCGATTCATCAATTACTTTAACATAATAAACACCTTTTGCCTGAGAAGAAATATCAACTTCAAATAATTGATTTGATGCATTTAGTTTTTCCCACACTTTAGTACCTCTAATGTCAAAAATTGTTATTTGTTGAATTCTTTTATGCTTATCATTCATAGATACCGTTATTTGGAATATGCCAGTGTTGGGGTTTGGAGAAATAAAGACACTTCTATTTGGGACTTGCTTGTTAGTTAACATTAAGGCATCTGTATCATTCACCGTTTCAGATGTATCAATATTATGCATACTTCTTTCGGCATTCGGACAATAAGCGATTTTTGCATGAAAATATGAACCATTCTCTGCTTTAAACCCTGGTTTTAAAGAAATTTTATTTGCAGCAGTAAAAACAACTGCGGCACCATCTTTAACCACAACATTTCCAACATCTGTGTTGGTTGCCCCTACATTATATCCCGCATTGATATAATCACCTGATTGTTCGCTAATGTGATTACCATTTTGAGAATTAGGAGCGTATAATTGGAAATCATAATTTTTATTTTGGATTAAATAATCGGATTCGCATTTTTGAAATATTTCAACATCATCAATAATAAATCCGCCCGATTCAGCATATAAAATTAAGTTTTTCATTCCTGAATAATCAACAACAAATGTTCTTTCAACAGCAATCCAATTGCAATATACGTTTTCACCAGAATTAGTAGCATAATTTGCACTATATAATTCCTGTTTAACATTGTTGTAAGTATCATTCCAATTAGTATGTCCTTTTTTGGATAAAAAAACACGGAGTTGGCAATCTGTTTGTAAATTAATGCATACCGGATGGTCTGGATTTCCTCCTTTATCTAAATATTCAGCTTTTATTGGTATCAATTTATACCTAATAGTGTAGTATTGAAATGCTGTAAAAGATGCATCATCAAGTAAACCTACACCAATAGCTTCATGGGTACGTTTTAGTTTAAATCCCGAAAAAAGGGTTTTCTTTTTACATTTATGTATATCTGCTTTTATTGCAACAAAGGCATTTGAGTTTACTAATAACCCACCCAAATAATTACAATGTTGAGCATATTGACAATCAGAAAATAGAAGCCAATCTGGCCACCCTTCCCCTGCATCATTTGAATGTTCTGCCATTTTCCAATTTGCAATATTGTCATCAAAATTAGTACCATTACCAACACCTTTGATACAAACGGATGAATTTGAGTTTTCAAAATTACCATTGGGTATGATATTATTCTGAGCAATTATTTTGATGGACAAACATAAACATAGTAATATGATAAAGTCGTAGGCTTTTCTCATAGTGTTAGGCCTATATTAAAATTTGTATAAAATCTTTCAAAAAAACCACTTCCGTAGTACGTAGATTCATGGGAAAACAAGTATTGAGTTAGCGAAAATGCAATACGTTTTTTACAATAAGATAATTTTAGGTAAACAGGAAATACAAACGAATTGTGGTCTATGCGATTATGAGGACTAAACCAATAAGAAGACGAGTAAGTATAATTTTGGGGAGGATTATCTCTTACTATCGTACTAGTACCAGTATTTTTATATACATACTTGCAACTAATTAAATCACCTGCCGCAAAAATTAAACAATGTTTTTGAGGGTTTGATTTAGATAAATTTAATTTGTATTTAATCCCCACCCCCATATTTAATAACCAATAATTATCTTTGATTTTTTGAATGTCGAACCCATTTGCGTTATCATATCTCATAGAAAAGTCATCCGACCCAGCAAGTGGATTCACAACAAAAGAAGCATAAAAATTATTTTTTATTTTTCTTGAATAGTCATACCACAAGCCGTACATGATATAGCCTTTACTTGAAACAACATATTTGCGGTGTGCTTTAGGAGATATTCCTATACAGGCTTCTATGGTGTGAAAACTTTTCTTCGTACTAATGCTATCATTGTCAAGTACTGTTCCTTTTACATTAAAAAAAGAAACAAGGACTAATAAAGTAATAGTGGATGTTTTCATTTTGCTATTATTTACAGATTATCTTTTTCTTGATTCTTCCAGTTCATTAATTTTTGTTTGAAGTTCCAGCAACTTTTTATTTTGTTCGATAATGTATAACGTTAATTCTTCAATTTTTTGCATCATTAATGTTTGCGTTTCAGCTATTTTTAATCCATTTGTTGAAATTTCATTTGCAGAGGGGATATCAGGAAGATGCTCATTTGCTTTGATAAACTTTTCTAATTCTGCCAATGGCAAGAGTTTATAAGTTGGTGCAAAAACGAAATCGCTCCACCCTGTTTCTACCACCATTTCTTTTGCCCGAATAGTACCATTAACAGCTAACTTATATGGTGCATTACCTGGATCAGTTAAATCTGTTCCAATTCCAACGCTACCATTATCTTTAATAAAAAGAAAATTATTTCCAAAATTACTACTTCCAAAAGGTTTCCAGAAATTAAGACCACCTTTAACATTATCATACTCTATTCCCCATTGCCCCCAATTACCTGTAGATACTGATTCCTGACCAAACAATAAAGTGCTGTTAAGCCCGGTTACAGAAATATTGCCATTCACTTCTAATTTTTGAATTGGGGTTAGTGAGACCAATTCCAACGTTACCTCTTATAATTGCACCATTTGCAGGAGCTGATTTAACTCCGGCATAGCCACCGCCCACTGAAATTTCGCCAGATACATCAAATCGATTAACCGGAGTTGGGGTTCCAATACCAACATTGCCATTTTTTAGTACTGTTAAAGCATTGGCAGTTTTTTGTAAATTTTGTCCATTCCCTACAACAAATAATGGATCTGTTGGAACCCATGTGGTTTTTGAGAATGAAGCAGAATTTCTATTAAACCTGCCAACCACAAAACAAGCGTATGATTCGGCTGTAGTGGCATACCCCAAAGCAGCGGAATACAATCCAATATTTGCATTGTCCCATTCAGTTGAAGCAACTGCTCCTGCTCTAAAGGCTGCTTTTTCGGGAATCCACATCATTCTTGTTCCTCCACCAGTAACAAGTGTGTTACCTGTTGCACCATCAAATAGAACACTACCATTTTTAACTTCTAAATTCGCCTGAGGATTTGTTGTTCCGATGCCAATATTACCGTTATCAAAAATGCTGCTGTTTCCGAGTGTTGCACCATCGGGTGTCCATTTTGGAACATAATTAAACATACCGTTACCTGTAATTATTCCAGATCCTGTTCCTGAGCCAGCAGAAAGATTACCATTGGGGTCTGCTACAACAGATCGGGTTCCTGTTCCCGTAAGGGTTTGAAAACGGACCCCGCCTGTTGTATGGAGTTGAGTAGAAGGCGTTGTTGTACCCATACCCACATCTCCTGTTGGAGAAATTCGCATCCATTCTGTTTCAGATGTTTTAAATATTAATGGTTGTGGATCAATAGTTCCAATATAATTTGCATCTGTTGTGCCTGAATTGCCTGTAATAGTCCATACCGGTCCTGATGCCTGAGCATTGGCACTACCTACCGCAAATAAAAAACAGACGATTAATAGTGAAACTTTAGATGCGTTTTTTTTATTTAGATGTGCAGTTCTGCGTTTCATTTTTTCCAGAATTTAATTTAAACATTCCTTAGCCTGGTTTTTATTATTGATAATTTCAAACAAAAGTATAGAAAATTTCATTTAAATTGCGATACTAATTAGAGTCAATAAATATGAAAAAAATAATGCTGCTTGGCTCCGGTGAACTGGGGAAAGAGTTTGTAATAGCAGTAAAACGTTTGGGACAGTACGTAATAGCTGTCGATTCTTATAATGATGCGCCTGCACAGCAGATAGCAGATGAGCGGGAAGTAATCAATATGCTGGATGGAGTTGAATTGGACAGAATTGTTGCTAAACACAAGCCGGATATTATTATTCCTGAAATAGAGGCCATACGTACAGAACGTTTTTATGATTATGAAAAGCAAAATATTCAGGTTGTGCCAAGCGCCAGGGCTGCTGATTTTACAATGAACCGTAAAGCAATACGTGATTTGGCAGCAAAAGAATTAGGATTAAAAACAGCTAAGTATGAATACGCTAACAGCTTAGATGAATTAATTGCAGCTATTAAAGTAGTAGGAATTCCCTGTGTTGTAAAGCCTCTGATGAGTTCATCCGGTAAGGGGCAAAGTGTTATTAAAACAGATGATTCGGCTTCGCTCATCACGAGTATACAAAAAGCCTGGGAGTATGCGCAGGCAGGCAAACGTGGCGATTATACGGAAGTGATTGCAGAAGCTTTTGTTAAATTTAATTCTGAAATAACTTTATTGACGGTTACACAGAAAAATGGTACTACCTTATTTTGCCCGCCAATCGGTCATCGCCAGGAACGTGGTGATTACCAGGAGAGCTGGCAGCCGGCTGATATACATGCTGATTATTTGAAAGAAGCACAAGCTATGGCAGAAAAAATCACTAAAGCGCTTACTGGTGCCGGAATCTGGGGTGTTGAATTTTTTTTGGCAGATGATGGAGTCTATTTTTCAGAATTATCATCCCGTCCGCATGATACAGGAATGGTAACGCTTGCGGGCACTCAAAACTTTTCTGAATTTGAATTGCATGCCCGTGCCGTTTTAGGCTTACCCATTCCTGAAATTACATTAGAGCGTATCGGGGCAAGTGCTGTTATATTGGCTGATAAAGAAGGGATAGCTCCTTCTTATGCTGGTATGGAAAGGGCGATGGCATATAAACAAAGTGACTTACGTATTTTCGGAAAACCAGTTACTCGTCCGTATCGAAGGATGGCTGTAGCATTGGCTTATGATAAAGTGGGAAGCAATGTTGATGTGGTGAAACAACGTGCCATTGAAATTGCCGGGATGGTGAAGGTAAGCCCCTCTCCTTAATTAATAGGTAATATGGTTTTCAATGTCATTTCGAACGCAGTGAGAAATCTTTTCAATCGATTGAAAAGATTTCTCTTTCTGCTGAAAGCAGAAAGAGAAATGACAGTAAACCTTTTAAAGCTCGCTATTAAAATTAAAAATAGATTTTAGTATAAAAAAATATGGATAATCAAATGAACAACAAACAGAGCACTTTTCTTTCGGACTCCCCTCTTACTTTAGAACAAATCCAGGATTTTAAAGGGAAATATCCAAAACAGTTGTGGTATTTATTCTTTTCAGAAATGTGGGAACGCTTCTCGTTTTATGGCATGCGTGGAATGCTGGTTATCTTTATGGTACAGCAGCTAATGATGAAGGATGATGTTGCTAACCTTCAATACGGTGCTACACAAGCCTTTGTATACGCATTTACCTTTATAGGCGGTTTGTTTGCAGATAAAATATTAGGCTACAGAAAATCTCTTTTTTGGGGTGGTTTGTTGATGATTGCCGGAAGTATCATTCTCGCTATTGATCCTGCACGCTTCTTTTTCTTTGGTATCAGCTTTACCATTATTGGTACCGGTTTCTTTAAGCCCAATATTTCAACTATTGTTGGTAAACTGTATAAAGAGCACGATGTCAGAAGAGATGCCGGATTTTCCCTGTTTTATGCAGGGGTAAATTTGGGTGCTTTAATTGGTGGATACCTCTGTATTGCAGTGGCTAATGGTTCTATGTTAAGCTCATTGATTCCTGAAGGTCTACGCTGGAATTTTGCCTTTGGGTTTGCTGCAATTGTTATGATTATTAGTTTGCTGACATTTACAAGAACCCAGAGAAGCTTAGGGGAGATCGGGCTTTCCCCACTGGCAACAATGGAAGTCAGCAAGAGAAAATGGTATGAATATACCACTTATATTGGTTCTCTGGTTATAATTCCTGTAATTATGACAATGGTTTCTCATACCGAATACACTGATATTTTTATGTATATCATTGGTCCGGTTTCATTGCTATACTTATTTTATGAGATGAAAAACTTTTCTGTAATGGAAAACAAAAGACTATTGGCAGCTCTTGTATTTATTATATTCTCCATTTTTTTCTGGGCTTTTTTTGAGCAAAGCGGTGGTTCACTTAGTTTGTTTGCAGATAATAATTTACATAAAACACTTTTGGGTGTAGAAGTAGATCCTGTGGGGGTAAATAACTCTTCTAATTCTCTGTTTGTAATTGCTTTTGCCGCGTTGCTCGGAATCATTTGGTTGTGGCTGAATAAAAAAGGCCTGGAACCTAATACAATTGTCAAATTTGGATTTGGATTTTTATTTCTGGCCGGTGGTTTTTTTGTATTTTATTATACTAAATTTTTTGCCGATGCTGATGGTAAAACATCGCTGGATGTTTTCACTTTAGGTTGGTTGGTCATAACATTTGGAGAGTTGTGTTTATCTCCTATAGGCATGTCAGTGATGACAAAACTTTCACCACATAAACTTCAGGCAGTAATTATGGGAATGTGGTTCCTTGCCAGCGCTTACGGTCAGTATTTTGCAGGAATATTAGGTGCTAATATTGCTCAGGCTTCTGAAAATACCACCAATCTTGAAAAATTAATGATTTATGCTGATGGTTATAAACAATTAGCCCTTTATGCATTAATAGCAGGTGTTATAATGATTGTTATTTCGCCATTGGTAAAAAAACTGATGCAGGGTGTGAAATAGAATACGGATGCTGAAACAAGTTCAGCATAAGCTTTTGATTTTAATGAGATGCTGAAATACGTTCAGCATAAACTTTTAACTTAATTCGGTGCCTATACCTGTTTATATAAATGAGTTTTTAGAATTGGCCAAACAGTATCCTGTACTGGATGTTCGTAGTCCTGGTGAATATGAAAGTGGACATATCCCGGTAGCATATAACTTGCCTCTATTTACAGATGAAGAACGTGCTGTTGTGGGTACTACATATAAACAGGTGAGTCGCGAAGCTGCTGTTAATAAAGGATTAGAGATTTTTGGTCCCAAAATGAAAATGCTGGCAGATAAAGCAAAAGAGATTCATAAAGGAAATACGTTTTTAGTGCACTGCTGGCGGGGGGGAATGCGTAGCGGAACTATTGCCTGGCTTTTGGAACTATATGGTTTTAAAGTGTATGTGCTTCGCGGTGGCTATAAAGCTTTCAGAAGAAATGTGCTGGAAAGTTTTACCAAAGAAAGGAAAATGTACATATTGGGCGGAAGAACAGGTTCCGGAAAAACGTTGATTTTAAAAGAGCTGGCCAGTATAGGGGAGCAAGTAATTGATCTGGAAGGGTTAGCGAATCATAAAGGATCTTCTTTTGGAGCCTTGGGAGAAAAACCGCAACCAACGCAGGAAATGTTTGAAAATGGTTTGTTTATATCCTTACATAAAACGAATAGTAACCACCTGGTTTGGATTGAAGATGAAAGCAATATGATTGGTACCAAAGTAATTCCTAAAGTGTTTTTTTCTAAAATGAGAAACAGTCCTGTTTTTTTTCTGGATATTCCGTTTGAAGTACGCTTGCAGCATTTGGTAAATGAATACGGGAAATTTAAACCTGAAGATTTAAAAGAAGCGATTATACGTATCACAAAAAAGCTGGGAGGTCAACATGCTAAAGTTGCCTTGGAAGCGATGGATAACGGAGATTTGAAAACAGCATTTGGGATTTGCCTGGCTTATTATGATAAAACCTATGAATATGGAAAAAGCAAAAGGATGCCGGAAAGTATTGTTGATTGTCCTTTTCAGAATTTAAATGTAAAAGAAATTGCGGAAGCAGTGATTAAGAGGTGGGCTGAATGTGAGGGCAGGGGAGACGCAGTCAGAACCTGATAGTTATTAGTATAGATGAATTTAGGATTAATTTTAAAAATAATTAAATAAATAATTAAATAAATAATTAAATAAATAATTAAATAAATAATTAAATAAATTATTAATATAAGTTATAATGTTAGTTAACGAAAAAATAAAACTCACACAATACAGTCACGGTGCAGGATGTGGCTGTAAGATTGCTCCTGCTGTATTAGACCAGATTTTAAAATCCGGTTTTAAAGCACCTTCATCAGATAAACTAATTGTGGGTAATAGCAGTAAAGACGATGCTGCTGTATATGATATTGGCAATGGTCAGGGGCTTATCAGTACCACCGATTTTTTTATGCCGATAGTAGATGATGCCATAGACTTTGGAAAAATAGCATCAGCGAACGCCATTAGTGATGTGTATGCAATGGGTGGAAGCCCTTTGATGGCAATAGCCATTCTTGGATGGCCTGTTAACAAGCTCCCTGTTGAGATTGCACAACAGGTAATTGAAGGAGCACAGATTATTTGCGCTGAAGCAGGGATATCGCTTGCCGGTGGACACAGTATTGACAGTCCGGAACCTATTTTTGGATTAGCAGTGAGTGGTTTAATAGAACTGAAAAATCTGAAACAAAATAACACAGCGCAGACAGGCGATCTGATTTATATTACAAAAAAAATAGGGGTGGGAATACTCGCTACTGCAGAAAAGAAAGGTCTTTTAAAACAAGAACATAAAGGTATTGCAGCAGCTCAGATGATACGTTTAAATAAGTTAGGGGAAAAAGCTGCACGGGTAAAAGGCGTTACAGCCATGACAGATATTACAGGTTTTGGGTTATTAGGGCATTTACTTGAAGTGGCTGAAGGTGCAGGATTATCAGCAGAAATTGAATACTCAAAAATACCGCTTCTTGACGATTTGGATTTTTATACTTCTCAATCCTGTGTGCCGGGTAGTTGTTTTCGTAACTGGAACAGCTATGAGCCTAAAGTTGAAGGCATTACAGGTGATTCATTACTTACGCTCTGTGATCCTCAAACCAATGGGGGATTGTTAATCACGGTTAACCCTGCATCAAGAAAGGAATTTGAACAATTACTGATACAGGAAGGATATAATGAATTTATAAACCCAATTGGTGTAATTAAAAATAAAGGAGACAAGATAGTAACGATAGTATAATTAAGAGGCTGTCTAAAAAGTTATTCAGCCTGTCATTTCGAGCGAAGTCGAGAAATATTTTCTATTGATTTACAAGAGTTCTGCTATGCTCCAAATGAACAATAAGTACGGGAATTACACTTTTTATACCGCCTTGGTAATGCACTCGCATAATTCTATTTATATTCGTATCACAATAAAATATTCCAAAAGATGAGTAAACGTATCGCTATATTTCCAGGCTCTTTTGACCCAATTACAAAGGGGCATGAAAGTATTTTATTAAGAGCATTACCTTTGTTTGATGAAATAATTGTTGCTATTGGCAAAAACAGTAATAAGCAGAATTATTTTAGTATAGAGCAGCGTAAAAAATGGTTAAAACAGGTGTTTTCAAAGGAACCAAAAGTGCGTATAGCAACATATACAGGCTTAACCATTCATTTCTGTAAAAAAATGAATGCCAATTATATTTTGCGCGGATTAAGAACTTCTGCTGATTTTGAGTTTGAAAAAGCCATTGCACAGAACAATAAAATAATGGCCCCGGAAATTGAAACTATCTTTATTCTGCCTGTTTCAGAGCTTTCTGCAATAAATTCAACAATTGTACGTGATATAATACGTAATGGTGGTAATGCAGCTCCTTTTGTTCCTGCAGGTATTAACTTAAAAGTTTGATTTTTTCTGATTTTTTATATTGTAAATGTGCTGATTTTATAAAAAAAAGGCATAACTGTTGCGCTACTCTCTTATGCTTAGATTTTGCTCGATACTTTTTTTTGTTTTCCTTAACCTTGTATGTTTCTCACAAAATGTTACAATAAAAGGTGTTGCCTCAAAACAGAAAAATAAAGAGATAGCATTATGGGTTTACAATGACTATATTTCCAATACCGAAAAACAAGTAACATATTCTGAGATAGATTCTGCAGGGAATTTTTTGTTAGAGTTTAACAGCAAGGAGATTGAATACATCACGTTAAAGATCGATAAAAATAGTGCATCTATGTACATTGAGCCGGGCGCACAATATGAAGTTATTATTTTTCCGGCTGATTCAGCTGTCTACCAGAATCCTAACCTGGAACACGATGTGAAAATATCTATTAATCTAAAAAGTAAAACAGAAATCAATGCTCTTACTATTGACTATGACAAACGATTCGATGATTTTTTAACGGTTGAATATCCTTCATTTGTAAGACGTAATCCACAATCCAAAATTGATTCATTCAAGCTGGCAATACATAAATTTTACGCAACAGTACAAAATAGCTATTTTGATGCTTATATAACCTATACTATTGCAGCACTTGAAGAAAAGACAAAAACGAGTGAAAAAAAGTTGTTTAATAATTATATCAGCAGGAAACCGGTATTATACAATCATCCTGAATACATGAATTTTTTTAATACTTTTTATAAACAAAAGATTCAAAGTATGTCACAATCAAAAAAAGGAGCTGATATTATTTTTCAGGTGAATGAACGCAATAGCTTAGGTGGTATAATGAATGTTTTAAAGTTAGATGAATTTTTACAGAACGATACAATCAGGGAATTGGTATTAATAAAAGGGTTGTATGAAAGTTATTATAACGGCACATTTAAACGGTCAAAGATTATCAGCCTGTTGGAACAGCTTGTTGCGGAAACTAAAATTTCTGAACATCAACGAATAGCACAAAATATATTAAATTCATTTTCAAAACTACAGCCTGGGGCAGAAGCTCCGTATTTTGAATTGCCTGATAAAACGGGACGTACACACAGCCTTGACGAACTGCGATCAAAGAAATATGTTTATTTGATATTTTTTGATGCCAACTGTACTTCTTGTTTGCAGCAAATGAAGGTAATTCCATCATTAAAAAAACAATATGGTTCAAAGATTGAATTTGTTAGCATTTCAACAGATAAAAGCAATGTAGAGCTGGCTGATTTTTGCTCTAAAAATCCTATATATGACTGGCTTTTTTTATACGATAATACAGGATCACAGTTAAAAAAGAAGTATGAAATAAAAATGCTGCCATCCTATTTTTTAATTAATCCTGAAGGAAAGTTTGTACAGGTTCCTGCTGAAAGCCCGGAAGGAGAAATTGAGCGAACGTTATATGATATTACCAAACCTAAAAACAAAAAAATTAATATTGGAGATAAAAAGAACTGATAATTAAGAAAATTATTATTTTTCTGTTATATTTTTAATTACATCTTTTATAGAATTGTAAGTATTGTCAACTATCTGCTTCATATTATCAGCAACTATCCATTGTGCATCAGTTATTCCTTCTTCGGTTTGAGGAGTTAACATAGAAGTACCACTGTATTCCATTTTAAACCAGTAGGTATGTTTTAAGATATTTTTTTTTCCTAAAAAATAGGTATGATAAGTAGGAGGTAAACTTTTTGTAATAATTAAACCTTTTATACCACATTCTTCTTCTACTTCACGTATTGCAGCTTCTTTTACAGCTTCTCCTTTTTCGATTTTACCTTTTGGTAAATCCCATTTACCATTCCTGAAAATAAACAGCCATTCATCTTTTGAATTTCTGACCAACCCGCCTGCGGCTTCAATGATATAAAACATAGAAGAAAAATAGTCAAACAAAAGCGGAAGATTCTTATTGAAAAAATAAACATCAATTGAATTTTTCTTATCCTGTATTAATTCATTGTATTTTTTTTGCATTTC
Source organism: Bacteroidota bacterium (assembly GCA_023251835.1). Classification (GTDB taxonomy): domain Bacteria; phylum Bacteroidota; class Bacteroidia; order 2-12-FULL-35-15; family 2-12-FULL-35-15; genus 2-12-FULL-35-15. The sequence continues at coordinate 14,100 of JAHEXZ010000096.1, forward strand.
ACCTGCAGACCGGATATGCAGATTAATTTTGTTTTTAGAAATAGGCTGAGTATCAGTCAGGTAGATTGTTTTGTCAGTAGTGAAAATTTTTATTATTTTCATTTTTTTATTAGGATAGTTTATACCGGATGAAAAATAGTTTAATATCTTTATGCTTCTGAATAGGAATCTGGCTTATTTCTATATGGTGCTGGAGTAATAAAAATAATTATATACACAAATGAAAGTTAATGAAGAATCTGCTTTAAAAATTGCCGAATTTCTTCTACAAATTAAAGCAATTAAATTACAACCCTCCAAACCTTTTACATGGGCTTCGGGTTGGAATTCTCCGATTTATTGTGATAATCGTATAACGCTTTCTTATCCAAAGATACGCACTTATATTCGTCAGCAATATGTGAATGTTATTCTTGAAGAGTTTGGTAAACCAGATGTTATTGCAGGGGTTGCCACAGGAGGTATTGCACAGGGCGCTTTGGTAGCCCAGGAACTGGGCTTACCTTTTGTATATATCCGTTCTGAAGCGAAGAAACACGGGCTAACAAATATGATAGAAGGAGTTGTTGAGAAAGGACAGTCAGTTGTTGTCATTGAAGACTTGATTTCAACCGGGGGAAGCAGTCTGAAAGCAGTAGAAGCATTACGTGATGCAGGTTGCGAGGTTAAAGGTATGATTGCCATATTTACCTACGGTTTTAAAACAGCAGCAGATAATTTCAAAAAGGCAAAATGTAAGCTGGTAACTCTGAGCAACTATGATATCCTTATTAAGCAAGCATTACAATCTGATTATATTGCTGAAAAAAATTTGAAATCACTAAAGGAATGGCGTGAGAACCCATCTGAATGGAAGAAATGAATTAGTTAGTAGTTGGTAGACAAGTTAAAATTTAATACATCTGCGAACTACCAACTAAGCTCTACGAACTAACCCAATAATCAATAAACTAACAACCCAATAATCAATAAACTAACAACTCAATAATCAACATGTCTTTAACCAAAATAGAAAGTGAAGTAGTTGATATTAGCAACTCTGCAGAGAATATCTATAACTACCTGAGTGATTTCAGAAATTTTGAAAAGCTCATGCCTCCACAAGTAACCAATTGGAAAGCAACAACCGATGAGTGTTCTTTTACGATTAATGGTATGGCTACCATTGGCATGAAAATAGTAGAAAAAATACCGTTCAAAAAGATTATTATCAATTCTAATGGAAAGGTACCTTTTGAATTTCAGCTATTTGTTTTAATTGATGAAAAAGGTGTAAACAGTTCTATTGGTCAACTAGTTTTTGAATCTGATCTGAACCCGATGTTAAAAATGATGGTAGTAAAACCGTTGGGGAATTTCTTTAATTTATTGGCTCAGCGAATGAAGGATATCAAATAAAATTGTTTGTCATTAGAAAAAAATATTGGAGCCTATTTTTCTTTGTTTTAATCCTTATTTCGGGTTGCACTTTTTTTCGCCCGTCCCCCGGAATATTATACAAACGCGCACTACAAAACTGCCCGTACGATGTAATTATAGTACCAGGTGTACCCTATGATGGCAAAGAGTGGAATATGGCTATGAAAGGCCGCGTAGTTTGGGCTTGTTATCTTTTTAAACGAGGAGTTGCCAGAAATATAATTTTCTCAGGAGGAGCTGTTTATACACCCTATATTGAGGCGAAAGTAATGGCTATGTATGCAGAAGCCCTGGGTATCCCTGAAAATAAGATATTCATAGAAACAAGGGCAGAACATAGTACAGAAAATATTTATAACTCATACTGCTTGGCTAGAAAAATGGGCTTTAACAAAATTGCTATCGCTTCTGATCCTTATCAGTCTTCTTTATTGATGGGATTCACGAAACGAAGATTTAAACAACCACCCATTGTCCATATCCCATTTATTATTGATACGCTTTCGCATCTTGATAAAATTCATCCTCAAATAAACCCGGATTCAGCCAAAGTTGAAAATTTCAAATCTATTGTTGAAAAGCAAACAAAATGGCAGCGTTTTAAAGGAACACTTGGCAAAAATATACAGTTTGAAAAGGATAAAACTTTTTAACAAGCTCTTTGCTTTCACTTGTTGAGTAGTATATTTGTTATATGAGTCGTGATACCTGTTTTGTTGATGTTATATTACCCTTAGCTGTTCAGAATTTATATACCTATCGTATTCCATATGAATGGAATGATATTATTGCTGTTGGAAAACGTGTGGTAGTGCAGTTTGGAAGGGGGAAACTGTATTCTGCATTGATACGTAAGATTCATCAAACCCCTCCTAAACAGTACGAGGCAAAATATATTGAATCTGTTCTGGATGAATATCCTATTGTCAATTCAAAACAGCTTGAATTATGGGATTGGATAAGTAGTTATTATATGTGCCCTATTGGGGATGTTATGGTTGCTGCATTGCCTGGCGGTTTGCGTCTTTCCAGTGAAACTATAGTTGTTTCTAATCCTGATTATAATCTTCAGGAACACAGCGATGAACTTTCTGATAAAGAATATTTAATAATTGAAGCGCTTGAAATCCGACAGATATTGAGTTTACAGGATGTATCTGAAATACTGGAACAGAAAACAGTATACCCGGTTATAAAAACATTAATTGAAAAAGGAGCAATTGTTATACAGGAAGAGCTAAAGGAAAAATTTAAACCTAAAATAGAAAGTTTTATACGTATAACAGAATATGCTGATGATGAAAAAAATTTAAAAACTATTTTTTCTTTGCTTGAGAAAAAAGCTGCCAAACAACTGGATGTGTTACTGGCATATATTCAACTTTCTGAGCGATATGTGTTGCAAGGGGTTCCTGATGATATAGCCGGCCGTGTTGTTTATAAGGAAGTAAGAAAGGCAGATATAATAAAGAGAGTTGATGGAGCAGAGGCTGCATTGAAAGCTCTGGAAAAGAAAAATATTCTGGAGATATATGAGCAGGAAACCGGGCGTTTTTCTAATCATGAAAGCAGCACTAAGGTTTCAAATCTGAGTGACATTCAACAAAAAGTATATGAATCTATTCTTCAGCAATTTGGCTGGACTGATCAGTCGGGAGCTGGGAGTTCGGAGTTCGGAAACAGTGTGAAGCAAAACTCACAACTATCGACTACGAGCTACGAACTACGAACTACAAACTACCCGACAAATAAAGATAATGTCTTATTGCATGGAGTTACTTCGTCCGGGAAAACAGAGATTTATATTAAATTAATTGAACAGGTTATTGCGAAAGGCCAGCAGGTATTATACCTGCTTCCTGAAATTGCATTAACAACACAAATCATCCACAGACTGAGAAAATATTTTGGAGATACAGTTGGTGTATATCACAGCAAATTTAATGAAAACGAAAGAGTAGAGATTTGGAATACTGTTTTAGGTTTTAATAAAAAAATTTCAAGTTCCAGGTCTCAGGTTTTAAATTCAACTCCTGACACAAAACCTGAAATATTAAACCTGAAACCTGAAACAAATAACTACAAACTAATCATAGGTGCCCGCTCTTCACTATTCCTTCCTTTCAGTAATTTAGGATTAATTATTGTGGATGAAGAACATGATACATCGTATAAGCAGTATGATCCTTCACCACGTTATAATGCCCGTGATGCTGCCATTTATCTGGCGCATATTCATAAAGCAAAAGTAGTGTTGGGTTCAGCAACACCAAGTTTAGAAAGCTATTATAATGCTCAGGAGGGAAAGTATGGCTTTGCTGAACTGTTTCAGCGTTTTGGCGGTATACAGATGCCTGAAATACTGATTGCCGATATAAAAGAGGCAACACAAAAAAAATTGATGAAATCGCACTTTGCACCTGTATTGCTTGATACTGTTGCAATGGCTTTAGAAAATAAAGAGCAGGTGATTTTATTTCAAAACCGAAGAGGCTTTGCTCCACAACTGGAATGCAATATGTGTGCATGGGTTCCGCAGTGTGTGAATTGTGACGTGAGTTTAACGTATCATAAAACAAGCAATCAGTTGCGTTGTCACTATTGCGGATATGCAACTAAGTTGCCCAATAGTTGCGCTGCCTGTGGTGATACCAATTTAAAAACAAAGGGTTTTGGTACTGAAAAAATAGAAGAAGAGTTAGCTATCTATTTCCCAAACGCAAAAATTGCACGTATGGATTTAGATACTACACGCAGCAAATTTGCTCATCAACATATTATACAGGCTTTTGAACAACACCATATCGATATTCTTGTTGGAACACAAATGGTTACTAAGGGTTTGGATTTTGACAATGTAAGCGTTGTTGGTATTTTAAATGCTGACAGTATGCTGAATTTTCCTGATTTCAGATCATTTGAACGAAGCTATCAATTGATGGCACAGGTGGCAGGCCGGGCAGGAAGAAAGAATAAACGAGGCAAGGTGATTATACAAACCCACAACCCTGAACATAACATTATTCAGAATGTTGTACAAAATGATTACCTGACAATGTACATCAACCAATTGTTGGACAGAAAAAATTTTAATTACCCTCCGTTTTATCGTTTGATTGAGATTACTGTTATTCATAAAGATGTGGATATGGTAAATGCTGCCGCAAAATATTTAGCAGATGAGTTAAAACAATATTTTAAACAACGTGTACTTGGTCCGGAATTTCCTATTGTTTCACGTATTCGTAATTTGTATCAAAAAAATATTTTACTGAAAATTGAACGTGAGGCTTCTGTTATACAGGCAAAAAAGATAATTGCTGAACTGTTGATTCATTTTAAAGCAGGTGAATACAAATCGGTAAGAGTGCAAATTGACGTGGATCCAATGTAAGGATAAGTGAAAAAAAAAGGCTTGTTCATACCGAACAAGCCTCTTTTTTCACTTATAACGCTCTCTTTTACTATAATCCATCCAATACCGCAGTAAGAGCAGGATCTGTGGTGGCAGCCATGGTAACTTCAATTGAGGAAGAAGCCGTTACTGTCATGTTTTGAGTAAAGCTGTA
>JAHEXZ010000026.1:0-42505 GCA_023251835.1 Bacteroidota bacterium
ACTACTGCTTCTTATACCGTTACCGGTACTACCAGTGGTTGTTCTTCTACTGCTGTTGCAACAGTTACTGTTACTCCTTTACCAACTGTTGCTGTTAACTCTCCTACCATCTGTGAAGGACAAACGGCTAACTTAACTGCAACCGGAGCTACATCTTATACCTGGAGTGTTGGAGCTACTTCTACAGGAACCAACACCGCTGATGCTACACCTGCTTCTACTACTTCTTATACCGTTACCGGTACTACCAATGGTTGCAGCAATACGGCTGTTGCAACAGTTACTGTTACTCCTTTACCAACTGTTGCTGTTAACTCTCCTACCATCTGTGAAGGACAAACGGCTAACTTAACTGCAACTGGGGCTACATCTTATACATGGAGCTCAGGAGCTACTTCTACAGGGGTTAACACCGCTGATGCTACACCTGCTTCTACTGCTTCTTATACCGTTACCGGTACTACCAATGGTTGTTCTTCTACTGCTGTTGCTACTGTAACCGTAACTCCTTTACCAACTGTTGCTGTTAACTCTCCTACCATCTGTGAAGGACAAACGGCTAACTTAACTGCAACCGGAGCTACATCTTGTACCTGGAGTGTTGGAGCTACTTCTACCGGAACCAACACCGCTGGTGCTACACCTGCTTCTACTACTTCTTATACCGTTACCGGTACTACCAATGGTTGCAGCAATACGGCTGTTGCTACTGTAACCGTAACTCCTTTACCAACTGTTGCTGTCAACTCTCCTACCATCTGTGAAGGGCAAACTGCCAACTTAACTGCAACCGGAGCTACATCTTATACCTGGAGTGCTGGGGCTACTTCTACCGGAACCAACACTGCTGATGCTACACCTTCTACTACTGCTTCTTATACCGTTACCGGTACTACCAGTGGTTGTTCTTCTACTGCTGTTGCAACAGTTACTGTTACTCCTTTACCAACTGTTGCTGTTAACTCCCCTACTATCTGTGCAGGACAAACTGCTAACTTAACTGCAACCGGAGCTACATATTATATCTGGAGTGTTGGAGCTACTTCCACCGGAACCAACACCGCTGACGCTACACCTGCTTCTACTGCTTCTTATACCGTTACCGGTACTACCAATGGTTGTTCTTCTACTGCTGTTGCAACGGTTACTGTTACTCCTTTACCAACTGTTGCTGTTAACTCTCCTACTATATGTGCAGGACAAACTGCTAACTTAACTGCAACCGGAGCTACATCTTATACCTGGGGTGTTGGAGCTACTTCTACAGGAAGTAGTACTGCTGTTGCCTCACCTTTAACGACCACTAATTATAGTGTTACAGGTACTTCCAACGGTTGTTCTGACACTGTAATGTCTATTGTTACAGTAAATTCAGCACCAATTATAACTGTGAATTCTGAAACCATCTGTGCAGGACAAACCGCAAACTTAACTGCAAATGGCGCTACATCTTACACCTGGAGTGCTGGAGCAATATCTACAGGAATTAATACAGCGAATGCCTCACCTGACACTACAACAAGCTATACCGTCACAGGAACAATAGAAGGAGGTTGTCCTGGAATGGCAGTATCTATTGTCACAGTTAACCCGGTTCCTGTTGTTATTGCTAATTCTCTTACAATTTGTAGCGGAAGTGTTGCAAATTTAAGTGCAAGTGGTGCAACAAGCTATACATGGAGTACCGGGGCAACGTCAACAGGAACTAATACTGCAACTGCTTCACCTTACTCTACGGCATCTTATACTGTTACGGGAACGTCATCAGGCTGTAGTAATACGACAGTAGCAACAGTAACAGTTACACCTTTACCATCTGTTACAGTGAACTCTCCTATTATCTGCACCGGACAAACAGCTAATTTAATTGCAACTGGTGCTACAACCTATTCCTGGAGTACCGGAGCTACATCTACAGGAACCAATACTGCAAATGCTACTCCTGTTTCCACTACTTCGTACACTGTAACCGGAATTACAAATGGTTGTTTTGGAACATCTGTAGCAACGATCACTGTAGTCCCTTCACCAATTATTACAGTAAACTCTCCGACTATCTGTGCAGGAGAAACAGCTAACTTGACTGCAAATGGCGGTACAACATACACATGGAGCACAGGAGTCGTATCTACAGGAATTAACACGGCTGATGCTGCTCCTTCTATTACAAGTATATATACAGCTACCGGAACCACAAATGGTTGTTCTTCTACTGCTGTTGCAACGGTTACTGTTACTCCTTTACCGATTGTTACAGTAAACTCTCCTACTATATGTGCAGGAGAAACCGCTAACTTAACTGCAAATGGTGCTACATCATATATCTGGTCGGTTGGAGTAACCCCTAATAGTATAAATACTGCCATAGCGTTACCACCAACTACTACAAGTTATGCTGTTACAGGGATTACATCAGGATGCTCTAATATTATTATTTTAACTGTTTCAGTGAACCCGGCTCCGCTTGTTACTGTTAATTCTACTTCTATTTGTCCGGGAGAAACCGCTAATTTAGTTGCAAACGGAGCAGCAACTTATACCTGGAGCGCAGGCGCTATATCAACCGGCACCAATACTTCAGATGCGGCTCCTGACTCTACGACTACCTATATAGTTACCGGAACTGCAAACGGATGTTCTGATACGGCTCTATCTACTGTTACTGTAAATCCTTTACCAATTGTTACAGTAAACTCTCCTGCTATTTGTTTGGGGGCAACCTCTAGCATAATTGCAAGTGGGGCTGCAACATACACCTGGAGTACCGGTATTGCTTCTACAGGAACTAATACGGCTGATGCTTCACCTGTAACAACCACCATTTATACTGTAACAGGTACATCCCTGGGTTGTTCAGATACTACAATTTTTACTGTTATTGTTAATCCGATACCCGATGCCGATTTTACAGCACCACAATCAACCAGCATTTTCACTCCAATAATAAATTATACAGATCAATCAACTATTAGCTCCGGGATGATTACATCATGGAGTTGGAGTTTTGGTGATGATACTGATAGCATAAGTACATTACAGAATCCATCGCATCAGTTTTCTGAAGTAGGAACTTATTGTACACACCTTGTTGTAACAAGTGATGCCGGCTGCACAGATTCCGCAGATTTATGTATTGTTATTGAGCCTGAATTTACATTCTTTATTCCAAATGCTTTTTCACCTAATGGAGATGGTATTAATGACGAATTTTATGCGAAAGGAGAAGGCATTAAAAAATTCCAAATGTCAATTTATGATCGTTGGGGGATGGAAGTTTTTTTTGCTGATGATATTAATGATCGTTGGGATGGCAAAGCAAATTATGGTGAAAAAGTAGCACAAATAGATGTATACATTTGGAAGGTTCTGCTTACAGATGCTTTTGACATTAAACATCGTTATACCGGAACAGTATCGACTATAAGGTAAAAATTTTAAAACAATAAATATATCAGCTGGATGAGTTTGCACAAAGCAAACTTATTTCACTCGGCATAAATGAATCCACCCACATTGCACAGGCTTTATGAAGCCGGCAGATAAGCAGTTTTGTTTTTGCAAATTAACATTGTTATTTGTTTTTGCAAGACAAAATATTCTCTCTTTTCTATTTTACCTTATTAAATAATACCTAATTTAGCGTTTTATAATTCCTAATTATCATGATACAATCGAAATCTACTATAGAAATGACAAAAGTTCATAATTTTAGTGCAGGACCAGGAATATTACCCGCGGAAGTGCTGCAACAGGCAGCTGAAGCCTGTATCAATTTTGATAATTTAAATCTTTCTTTGTTGGAAATTTCTCATCGAAGTAAAAATTTTGAGGCAGTAATAGCTGAAGCAAGAGCTCTTGTAAAAGAATTACTGGGTGTAAAAGATGGTTACGAGGTGCTATTCCTTGGTGGCGGTGCCAGCCTTCAATTTGCGATGGTACCATATAATTTATTACGTACTGAAGGCACTGCCGGTTATGTAAATACAGGTGTATGGGCATCTAAAGCTATTAAAGAGGCAAAAATAATAGGCAATACTCAGGTAATCGCCTCTTCAGAAGATAAAAAGTTTACCTATATCCCTAAAAATTATGAAATACCTGCTAATCTTGACTATTTGCATATCACTTCAAACAATACCATTTATGGTACACAAATGAAAAGTTTTCCAAAAACTTCAGTACCATTAGTGTGTGATATGAGCAGCGATATTTTCAGTCGTAAAGTAAATGGCAATGATTTTGCCTTAATATATGCAGGAGCACAGAAAAACATGGGCCCTGCCGGGACCACAATGGTAGCTGTACGTGAAGATTGTTTAGGAAAAACAGGCCGAAAAATGCTTTCCATGCTGGATTATCAGGTACAAATAAAAGGCGGGAGCATGTATAATACTCCCCCTGTTTTTCCAATTTATGTGTCCTTGTTAACATTAAAATGGTTAAAGAAAAATGGCGGTATTGAATGGATTGAAAAAGTGAACCAGCAGAAAGCAGCCACTTTATACAATGAAATCGACCGCAATTCAATGTTTATAGGCACTACGGCTAAAGAAGATCGTTCTAACATGAATGTAACTTTTGTAATGCACAAACCTGAACTGGAACCGGAATTTGATAAACTGGCAAAAGAGGTCAATTTAAGTGGTATTCGAGGCCACCGTGATGTTGGTGGTTATCGTGCTTCCTTATACAATGCATTACCATTAGAAAGTGTAAATGCACTTGTAGAAGTAATGCAGGCATTTGAGAAAAAATTTGCCTAAGAAAACTGCACTAAATTAAGAGAATTATCAACTATTAAACAAACTATGAAATATAATCAAAGCAAAAGGCTCTCTTTCGAGAGCCTTTTGCTTTGATTAACATTATTCACGCTACATTAATAATGCCAATCAATCTGGTGGTTAACCCCTTATAAAAATTAAATATATCCTCAATATATTTTAATTTAACAGATGCAATTTGTAAACCATTGGTTGCATTAGCCTTTATTTTTTCAAAAAATTATTTTTCTTAAACCCTGATTTTATATTTAAAAAATGCAAAATGCGCTGAAATTCCTGTAGAATAAGGGTTAATCCCGATTTAGTGTTTGTAAGATTTTCTACTGACCAAACGCATTGGGAAATCTTACAAACATTTAATCGCTGCAAGCTGTCCCGGCAAAGTCGCCAGGATTCTGTTGAAAAATTTGGATTAACCGAAATTATGCATTAGAAGTGCAACGCAGTAATTCATAGCGTGTTGGCCATAAGCACCAAATATATCATCTTTTTTTAAGCTCCGGAGGAGCAAAATATTATGCTCCTCCGGAGCTATAGGAGATATCAGGGGACTCTATTCTACCAATATCTCGCCCCTCCGGGGCTTTTATACCACAATAAATAGGACTAACCAACTGCAAAAAATACTGACTCTAACTGCTTTGTCCTCCCTCAACTTCTTTGAGGACAGAAACAAACCCATTGGGAACCCGGCAAATTAACCATTAAATTAATTTGCGTAACAGGAGTTATAAGGTAAGTCTGTTTGACCATATTTGTGTAGTCTCAATACGTAATAAAAAAATTTATATATTTGCGTAATTAACATAAAGTTAATTATTTATTCTGTTTATTCTTAAAATTCAACCGCATGAAAAAAGCTATACCTATTTTCATTTTTACGCTCTTATTTGCATTACATTTCAAGAATGCCTTTGCTCAACCCAGCAATGATTATTGTTCAAATGCTATAACTCTCTATTCATCCACCACGTGTAGTTATGTTGCGGGATCAAGTTATGATGCAACAGAATCTATTCCTGGTGAGATTGGTCTTGGTAATGCTGATGATGATGTATGGTATAAATTTACAGCCCAGGCTACAATTCATACATTTAATGTTCAGGGGTATGGCAATTTCGATCCGGTAATTGACGTGAGATCCGGAAGTTGCACCGGCATTAATATTCTGGCTCAGGACTTAAGTGGCGTAGGTGCTTTGGAAACGATGACCGTAAATGGTTTAACAATTGGTAATGTTTATTTAGTCAGAGTATACCATTATGGAGTAGGCGATGGTGGTGGTGATTTTGATATTTGTATTACACATACTGCACCAGCAGGCCCGGCAAATGATATTTGCAGCAATGCAACAATAATAAGTTCTTCAACAAGCTGCTCTTATATAGCAGGTACAACCTATGGAGCTACCCAATCAATTACAGGTTCTTGTTCCGGAACAGGGGATGATGATGTGTGGTATAGATTTGTAGCACAAGCCACCAGTCATACAGTTCAGGTACAAGGATATGGAGGATTTGATCCGGTAATAGATATAAGAAATGCCCCTGCCTGTTCAGCAAGTAACATCATGTGTGTAGATAATACATTAACCAATGGACTGGAGACAGCCAATCTTACTAATTTAATTGTTGGAGCCACTTATGTGATAAGAGTTTACCATTATGGAACAGGGAGTAGCGGTGGAGATTTTGATATATGTGTTACTCATGCTGCTCCTCCACCAGGCCCGGCTAATGATGTTTGTGGAAATGCTATTTCTTTAACTTCGTCCCTAACATGTAATTATACTGCTGGTTCTACGATAGGAGCAACTCAATCTGTTACAGGAAGCTGTACCGGAACAGGAGATGATGATGTTTGGTATAGCTTTATAGCTCAAGCCAGCAATCATACGGTAAAAGTACAAGGCTATGGCGGATTTGATCCGGTTATTGATATACGTTCAAGCACATCGTGTACCGGCACCAATATATCCTGTACAGACGCTTCAGGTACTAATGGTTTAGAAACTGCTAACTTAACAGGTTTAACTGTTGGTACTACTTACCTTATAAGGGTTTACCATTATACAGCAGGTTCTGGAAGCGGTGATTTTGACATTTGCGTTACGCATACGGCTCCACCAGCTCCACCAAATGATTTCTGTTCATCTGCTACCTCTTTAACCTCTTCACTTTCATGCAATTACATTTGGGGCTCTACAACGGGCGCAACTCAATCTATTATTGGAATATGTACAGGAACAGGAGACGATGATGTGTGGTATTCTTTTACAGCAGTGGCAACAGAACACACAATAAAGGTTCAAGGAGCAACAGGTTTTGATCCTGTTATTGACATCCGTTCAGGAGCATGTTCAGGAACAAATATTTCATGTACTGATGCTACAGGAATTTCCGGTCTTGAAACTGCAACATTGACCGGATTGACTGTTGGTTCAACATATATGGTTAGGGTTTATCACTTTGGATCAGGTTCTGGCAGCGGTGATTTTCAGATTTGTGTTACCCATACTGTTCCGCCTGCTCCGGCAAATGACTTTTGTTCTTCTGCAATATCATTAACATCAGCAACAAGCTGTAATTATATAAGTGGCAGTACTACCGGGGCTACACAGTCTATTCCCGGCACATGTACCGGCACAGGGGATGATGATGTTTGGTATTCGTTTGTTGCATCATCAACAAATCATACTGTTAAAGTTCAGGGTGCAACAGGTTTTGACCCTGTTGTTGATATAAGAACTACCCCTTCATGCTCTGGTACTAACATTATGTGTACAGATAACAGCGGAGGAGCGGGGTTAGAAACAGCAAATCTGACAGGGCTTACCATTGGCTCAACATATATGATTCGAGTATACCATTACGGAACAGGTGCAGGTACTGGTAATTTCCAGATTTGTCTTACACATACGGTTCAAACCTGTACCTACTCCATATCTCCAACCAATCTTTCTTATTCATCATCTGGTGGTTCAGGAACTGTAAACGTTACTTCGGGTAGCGGTTGTAGCTGGACGGCTGCAACCACTGACAATTGGATTACTATTACATCAGGCAGCAGTGGCACTGGTAATGGCACTGTAACATACACTGTTGCCAGCAACACAAGCACTTCTCAACGAACAGGTACTATAATTATAGGAGGTCAAACACATACAGTAGCTCAAAGTGGTAATACAACATGTACTTTTACAGTATCTCCGCTTAGCCAAACATTTACATCATCTGCTGCCACAGGAACAATCAGCATCACTACCAATAATACCTGTAATTGGGTAGCAACATCTAACGATAGCTGGATTACGATAACTTCTGGAAGTTCAGGTACAGGTAACGGAACAATAACATACAGTATAACCAGCAACAGCTCAACATCAATCAGGGTAGGAACAATAACCATTGCAGGGCAGATTTACAGTGTAACCCAAAATGGTACAATACCATGTTCATACACTATTTCTCCAACAAATCTTTCATTTGCAGCTTCGGGAGGAAGTGGAACAGTAAGTGTTACTGCAGCTGCAGGTTGCAACTGGACAGCAAGTACAACGGATAACTGGATTAATATTACATCAGGTAGTTCAGGTTCCGGTAATGGAACTGTAACGTATACTGTTGCCAATAATTCAGGAACTTCACAACGAACAGGAACAATTACAATAGGAGGGCAAATCCATACCGTAGCACAAAGCGGAAATACCAGTTGTACTTTTACTATTACTCCACTTAACCAAACTTTTACCTCCTCTGCCGGCACGGGAAGCGTAACAGTTAGCACAACCAACAATTGTAACTGGGCAGCTACATCTAATGATAGTTGGATTACGGTTACATCAGGCAGCAGTGGTTCAGGCAATGGAACGGTTAGCTATTCCGTTTCTGCCAATACAGGCTCATCTCAACGTGTTGGAACTATAACTATTGCAGGTCAGGTACATTCTGTGACACAAAGCGGAGTTGCACCATGTTCATATACAATTTCTCCTGCCTCCTTATCATTCAATGCTTCAGGTGGCCTTGGAAGTGTAAATATCAATGCCGCAGGCGGATGCAACTGGACAGCAACTTCAAATGATAGTTGGATTACTATTACATCCGGAGGAACAGGTTCCGGTAATGGAGCCGTAAACTACACGGTAGCAAATAATACCAGCTCTACCCAACGAACGGGTACAATTACAGTTGCAGGCCAAACTCATACTGTTACACAAAGCGGATTGCAATGTACTTACACCATCTCACCTACCGCTCTTTCATACACAGCAGCAGCAGGAACAGGAACTATAAATGTAACATCTTCCAATGGCTGCAACTGGACAGCAACAACTACTACCAGTTGGATAACAATTACATCGGGTACTGGATCAGGAAGTGGTGCTGTCAGCTACTCTGTAAGTGCCAATACAAGCACAAGTCAAAGATTGGGTTCTATTTCTGTAGGCGGTCAAACCCATACGGTGGTGCAAAACGGAACATCATCCTGTTCATATACCTTAACGCCATCGAGCCAGACGTTTACAGCTATTGCCAGCACAGGAAGCTTTAATGTAACCAGCGGAAGTGGCTGTAACTGGACAGCCATATCAAATGACAGCTGGATATTTATATCTTCAGGTAATACAGGTTCCGGTAATGGCACAGTGAACTTCAGTGTAAGCGCAAGTACAAGCACGGCACAAAGAGTAGGAACAATAACAGTAGGAGGTCAGATATATACCGTCACTCAATCAGGCATTACCTGCCCTCCTACGCCTGTTATGCAAAGTGCAGGATGCTCTCTTGCTACCAGCCTGATACTAAATGTAAACTATCAATGGTATATATCAGGAACCCCTATCATTGGTGCAGTATCTCAATTCTATACAGCTAGCCAATCGGGTTTTTACTCTGTTTTTGTCACCGATAATACAAATGGCTGTGTTGCCAGCTCACAACCTGCCTATGTTACATGTTCAGGTGTTGGAATTGAAGAATTTGATTTAGCTGATGCAATAGTTATTTATCCAAACCCTTCATCCGGCAGTTTTAATATTCAGTCTTCCGGAATTTTTACGGATGAAAAAGTTAAAATAAGTATCATAAATGTTTATGGTCAGTCAATCTACTCATCTTATGTAACACCACAAAATGGCGAGATCAAACATACCATAGATACTATTAATCCTGCGAAAGGAACATATACTGTTTTGTTTACTACTGGTAAAACCCAATTAGTAAAAAGGGTTATAGTAAATTAAAGAACGTATAAATGAGCAATAGGAAAAAATTCCTATTGCTCACAAAAAAATTATTTCAAATAAAAAACTAAAAAACTAAAAAATAATATGATGAAGCCTTACCTAAAAGCAGGATTAATTATAGCCGGTATAGTTCTTTTTTTGGCATGTACTCCCAAAACAATTGAAGCAAACCCAAACCTTTTTATAGCACCACCACCGCCACCAGCGGCTCCTTCCAATGACGACTGCATTAATGCAACACTATTAACAGTAGACCCTGTATGTAATTTTACAGCAGGAACAGTAGATCAGGCTACCCAGTCTATTTCTCCCGCATCATGTAATGGTTTAACAAGTACAGCAGCATTTGACGTATGGTATAAATTTGTTGCCGTACCTGGTGGTCAAACAATAACAGTAAAGGGCTCATCTTCATTTGATGCTGTAGTGCTGCTTATGGATAGTTGCAGCAGTACTATTAATGATTGTTCCGATAATACAGGCCAGGGAGGAACAGAAGTAATAAACACCAATGGTTTAACTGTTGGTAATACTTATTATATAAGAGTGTATCATTATGGGAGCAATATGCCAACAACAACAGATTTTGACATTTGTGTTGCTCTTCCTGCTCCGCCATTAGCAAATGATAACTGTGCAAATGCTACATTATTAACCGTTGATTCAATATGTACTCCTGTGTCAGGAACTGTTGCAGGAGCTACACAGTCTGTTCCGGCCGACAGTTGTGCAGGTTTTGCAAGTCCGGGCGCTTTTGATGTTTGGTATAAATTTGTTGCAACAGCAACTAATACAGTAATTAAAGTGCAGGGAGCTTTATCTTTTGATGCAGTATTAATTTTAAAAGACAGTTGTAATGGTAATGTTATTAATTGTTCTGACCATACCTACTCAGGGGGAGTTGAAGTAATAAATGACAGCAGTTTAGTTATTGGTAACACTTACTATATAAGAGTATATCACTACGGTTCAGCCATTCCTTCAACACCTGATTTTGATATATGTGTTTCATTGCCTGCCCCACCCCCACTTTATGATAACTGTGCTAATGCTCAGCTTCTCACAATTGATTCTGTATGTAATTATATTCAGGGAACCGTTGATGGATCAACACAATCGGGCCCGGCAGATTCCTGTAGTTCATTTGCCAGTCAAACAGCTTATGATGTATGGTATAAATTTGTTGCTGGTGTAAATGATGTTGATATCAAAGTAAAAGGCTCATCCTCTTTTGATCCGGTAGTAATACTAAAAGACAGTTGTGGTGGATCCACAATAAATTGTGCTGACCTCACTGGTTCCGGAGGAACTGAAACAATAACAACAAATGGCTTAACTCCCGGAAATACATATTATATACGTGTTTATGATTACGGTAATGCTATTCCGGAAACGCCTGAATTTGAGATATGTATAGCTCTGCCTCCGCCACCTCCTGTTAATGATGAATGTATAAATGCTATTGCACTCGCTGTTGATTCGGTATGTAATTATACTCAGGGCTCCGTTTTAGGTGCTACTCAATCAGGGCCTGCTGATTCCTGTAATACCTATGCCAGCTCAAGCGCAAATGATGTGTGGTATAAGTTTATAGCAACAGCTACCAATAATACAATTTCAGTGCAAGGTTCTTCATCTTTTGACCCTGTAATTATTTTAAAAGATAGCTGTAACGGTTCGGTGATAGGTTGTGCAGATAATAATTACTCAGGAGGATTAGAGGTTATAACATCTAATGGCCTTACTATTGGAAATACTTATTATGTAAGGGTTTATCATTATGGAACGCTTCCTCCTGCCACAACTGATTTTGATATTTGTATATCCATCCCTCCCCTGCCACCAGCCAATGACGACTGTGCTAATGCTATCATTTTAACAGCTGATTCAAGTTGTAATTCTATTCCGGGAACTGTATTTGCCTCCACACAATCAGCCTCTGCTGACAGTTGCAATGGCTATTATAGTTCAGCAGCTTATGATGTGTGGTATAAATTTGTTGCTGTATCAAACAGTCAGATAATAAAAGTTAAAGGGTCTGAATCTTTTGATGCTATTGTGGTATTAAAAGACGGTTGTAACAGTAGTCCGCTTGATTGCTCAGACAACACAACCACTGGTGGAACTGAAATGATTGAATATGGAGGGTTAACACCTGGTAACACTTACTATGTGAGAGTTTATGACTATGGCAATGCAATTGCAGAAACTCCGGAATTTGATATTTGCTTACAAACCGGAAGTTCAGTTTTCGTAGCGTCTCCTGAAAGCAAAAACAATATGGTAAGTATATATCCTAATCCGGCTACAAATAAAGTAACTATTAGAATTATATCGGGCAATAACAATACAACTACCTATTACAAATTATTGAATGTAAATGGTCAAATTGTTAGCGAAGGAAAATTTGCATCAAATAGTCTGAAGGAAGATGTTGATTTAAGTTCATTTGTTTCCGGCATTTATAATATACAAATCATTATTGGCGATAGCATTATCAATAGAAAAGTAGTTGTTATGAATAAATAATCTGAACAATTTTGTTCATATATAGAATGTAATTCATAACTTTGTACTAGTTCTTTAAATCAATCTGCAAAAGCAGAATTTTAAACTTATCAAGAAAGGTGGAGGGACTTGCCCTGTGAAACCTTAGCAACCATCCTAAATGGAAAGGTGCTAATTCCTGTCTCGCAGAATTGCGGGAGCAGATAAGTCAGAGTAATTTTTTTGAATAACAGAAAACCAAAATAGTTAACTCCTCTGACTGTAAAAAGTGAGAGGAGTTTTTTTATATCCGTTTATGGCCGACATCAGAGAAGAATTAGAAAAGCGTATACTGGTAATTGATGGTGCGATGGGCACCATGATTCAGCAATATTATCTTGAGGAAAAAGATTTCCGTGGAAAACGTTTTGCCGATTTTCACAAAGATTTGAAAGGCAACAATGACTTGCTTTCTATTACCAGACCTGAAATAATTAAGGCCATTCACCATGAATACTTAAAGGCCGGAACTGATATTATTGAAACCAATACCTTCAGTGCAACCTCAATTGCAATGGCAGATTATGACATGCAGGATTTAGTATATGAGCTGAATTATGAATCTGCAAAAATTGCTAAAGAGGCAATAAATGAATTCTGCATTCCCCTAACAAAAGTCTCCCCTGAAGGGGTGAGTTTAGAGGGAACTCCGCGTTTTGTTGCCGGAGCAATAGGCCCAACCAATAAAACACTTTCTATCTCACCCAATGTAAACGATCCAGGATATCGTGCTGTAACATTTGATGAAATGGTAGAAGCATATACTGAACAAGTCCGGGGTTTGATTGATGGTGGTGTAGATTTGCTTTTAATCGAAACCATTTTTGATACACTCAATGCAAAAGCAGCACTGTTTGCTATTCAGAATTATTGCCAAAAAATTGATAAAAAAATGCCGGTAATGATTTCCGGAACAATCACTGATGCCAGTGGGAGAACACTATCCGGCCAAACAACTGAAGCATTTCTAAATTCAGTATCCCATGTTGATTTATTAAGTGTGGGATTAAATTGTGCTTTGGGAGCCAAAGACATGCGTCCATATCTTGAAGAGCTATCTGCAAAAGCACCATTTTACGTAAGTGCATATCCGAATGCAGGGTTGCCCAACCAGTTTGGGGAGTATGACCAGGATGCCCATGAAATGGGGCATCAGATAGAAGACTTTTTGAAATCAGGATTCTTAAATATTGTTGGTGGTTGCTGTGGCACTACACCTGCCCATATAAAACGTATTGCTGAGTTGGCAGCTACAGTATCTCCACGCAGGAAACCAAAACCGAAACATTTAATGCACTTGAGCGGCCTTGAACCTGTTACGTTATATCCTGAAAGTAATTTTATGAATGTGGGTGAACGTACTAATGTTACCGGTTCAAAAAAATTTCTGCGTTTAATTAAAGAAAACAAATACGATGAAGCTCTTTCTATTGCCCGTGAACAAGTAGAAGGAGGAGCACAGGTAATTGACATAAATATGGATGAAGGGATGCTGGATGCGGAGTTTGCTATGGCAAAATTTTTAAATCTCATTGCTTCTGAGCCTGATATTGCACGAGTTCCTATAATGATTGATTCTTCTAAATGGAATGTGATTGAAGCAGGATTAAAATGTGTACAGGGAAAATCTATTGTAAACTCCATTTCACTGAAAGAAGGCGAAGAAAAATTTATTGAACAGGCAAGAAAAATTAAACAGTATGGAGCTGCTGTTATTGTAATGGCTTTTGATGAAGCAGGACAAGCTGATACTTTACAGCGCAGAATAGATATATGCAAACGTGCATATTATATATTAGTGGATAAGGTAAAATTTAATCCGGAAGATATAATTTTTGATCCAAATATTTTTCCTGTTGCAACAGGCATGGAAGAGCATCGCAAAAATGCCACGGACTTTTTTGAAGCGACAAAATGGATTAAAGACAATCTTCCATATTCTAAAGTGAGTGGCGGTGTGAGCAATGTATCTTTTTCATTTAGAGGAAATGATATAGTGCGCGAAGCTATTAACTCTGCTTTTTTATTTCATGCTGTAAAAGCAGGAATGGATATGGGAATTGTAAACCCTTCGCAATTACAAGTATACGATGATATCCCTAAAGACTTGTTACAACTGGTAGAAGATGTATTACTGGATAGAAACGATGAAGCAACAGAACGTTTAATTGCACATGCCGAAACCTTAAAAGGGATAACAAAAGATAAAACAGAAAAAGATGAAGAGTGGCGTAAGCTCAGTGTAGAAGAGCGTTTGAGTCATGCATTAGTAAAAGGAATAATTGAATATATTGATGTAGATACTGAAGAAGCCCGGCAAAAATTAGGCCGTCCATTACATGTAATAGAAGGGCCTTTGATGGATGGGATGAATATAGTAGGCGATTTGTTTGGCAGTGGTAAAATGTTTTTACCGCAAGTTGTAAAGAGTGCACGTGTAATGAAAAAAGCAGTGGCCTATTTAGAACCCTTTTTACAAGCTGAAAAAGAAGCTAACAGAGCTAGTGGAGGTGCTGATAATGATAGACAGAATGCAGGAAAAATATTAATGGCAACAGTAAAAGGTGATGTACATGATATTGGAAAAAACATTGTTGGAGTTGTATTGGCCTGTAACAATTATGAGATTATTGATTTAGGTGTAATGGTACCGTGCGAAAAAATTCTGGCCGAAGCAAAAGCTCATAATGTGGATATTATTGGTTTAAGTGGCTTAATTACTCCTTCATTGGACGAAATGGTACATGTGGCAAAAGAAATGGAACGCTTAAACTTTAAAATACCATTAATGATTGGTGGGGCCACTACATCAAAAGTGCATACAGCAGTAAAAATTGCACCTCATTATTCTCATGCAGCAATACATGTAAATGATGCAAGCAAATCAGTACCCGTTGCAGGAAATCTTATTTCAAAAGAGCTATATAGTGATTTTGTTAAAAACATCAATACTGACTATGAGCGGGTACGGGAGTTGAACAAAAATGCTCAATCACAAAATAAATTTATCTCAATAGAGGAAGCCAGAGCAAATAAATTTCCAATTGATTGGGATACTACCACCATAGTAACCCCTCGATTCATTGGTAACAAAGTATTTAATAACTATCCATTGGAGGAACTTATTGAATATATTGATTGGACTCCATTTTTTATTAGTTGGGAGATGAAAGGCTCCTACCCTAAAATCATAGAAGATCCAATTAAAGGAGAAGAAGCAAAAAAACTGTTTTCCGATGCACAAAAAATGCTAAAAAAAATAATTGAAGAAAAATGGTTAACGGCAAATGCGGTGATTGGGATTTATCCGGCATACAGCAAAGATGATGACATATACCTCTCCCCGACCCTCTCCATAGGAAAGGGAGAAATGGTGTTTCATACTTTACGCCAACAAACTAAAAAGCCGGCAGGGCAGTATAATGTTGCGTTGGCTGATTTTGTGAGACCCCTACCCCTCTCCCCTATGGGGAGAGCCGGAGAGGGGTGTGATTACATCGGTGCCTTTGCCCTAACAACCGGCATAGGTATTGATGCCCATGTTGCCCGCTTTGAAGCTGACCATGACGATTATTCTGCCATCATGTTAAAAGCACTGGCTGACAGGCTTGCAGAGGCTTTTGCGGAAGTGATGCACAAACGTGTACGCAAAGAATTCTGGGGATACGCTAAAGATGAAAAGTTAAACAATGTAGAATTGATAAAAGAAGAATATGCAGGCATTCGTCCGGCACCGGGCTATCCGGCACAGCCTGACCATACTGAAAAAATTACACTATTTAAACTGTTAGAAGTAGAAAAAAATACCGGTATTACATTGACAGATAGTATGGCCATGTTTCCAACGGCTGCTGTTAGCGGATTATATTTTGCTCACCCGCAATCACATTACTTTGGCATTGGAAAAATAAAACAAGACCAGGTAGCTGATTATGCGAAACGCAAAGGAATTACTATTGAAGAAGTGGAACGCTGGCTGGGGCCTAATTTAGCATATTAGTCATGCAAAAAACAACCGAATCTGACTCAAAATACAATGCACTTGAAAAAATGAGTGTACGTGAACTACTTACCAACATTAATAATGAGGATAAGACGGTTCCTTATGCAATAGAAAAAGTAATTCCCAAAATTGAAAAATTGGTGAAAGTAATTGTAAAACAGATGCAGCAAGGGGGGCGTTTATTTTATATGGGTGCAGGTACCAGTGGTCGTTTAGGGATTGTGGATGCTTCTGAATGTCCACCAACTTACGGTATTCCGCAAGGAATAGTTATCGGGTTGATTGCCGGTGGAGATAAGGCTATTCGTAAAGCAGTTGAGTTTGCCGAAGATGATGCAGAACAGGGTTGGAAAGACCTTCAGCTATATAAAATTACACAAAAGGATATTGTTATAGGAATTGCAGCATCAGGCTCCACACCTTATGTAGCAGGTGCTTTAGAAGCCTGTAATAAAAATAATATCACCACAGCCTGTATTGTGTGTAATAAAGGAAGCAAGGTCGCACAAGCTGCAAAACATAAAATAGAAGTAATTGTGGGCCCGGAGTTTGTTACAGGGAGCACCCGAATGAAATCGGGCACAGCACAGAAGTTGGTATTAAACATGATTTCTACCTCGGTAATGATAAAACTCGGCCGTGTAAAAGGGAATAAAATGGTAGATATGCAACTCAGCAACAACAAGCTGGTTGACAGAGGAACACTGATGGTTGCAAAAGAATTAAAAATACCTTACAAAAAAGCAAATGAACTGCTACTAAAATATGGAAGCGTTCGGAAAGCTATTGAGGCTGGTAAAAAATCAAAGTAAATTTTACAAATGAGATGTTATACCAGATTTAAGAATACAAAGGAAGAATGGAATAGTGGAAAAGCGGGATTGGACTGTTTTCCCAACATTACAATATTACAATATTCCACAGTATCTCTTCGGAAACCAGATTTGTTCAGGTAAACTCCTTCTTTTGACTTTTGACTTACGGTTTATGATTATTCGTCCCAAGATTTTTAAAGATTCCCCTATTATTGCAGCACAAAGCACACGCCTTGGTGGAGTGAGCCCCCTACCCTATTCTTCCATGAACACGGGAATGTCTGTAAATGATTCGAAAGAAAATGTACAGAAAAACCGTAAACTTTTTTTTGGTGAATTAGGAATTGAATTGCACCAATTGGTTATAGGTAAACAGATTCATGGGAATAATGTATTTATTGCTAAAGAACCAGTTGTTACAGAAGGTTTTGATGCAATTATTACTAATAAAACAAATGTATTTCTTATCGTATCTATTGCCGATTGTACTCCAATCCTGATTTATGATACCAAGCAAAAAGCTGTTGCAGCTATCCATGCAGGATGGAGAGGTACTGTTGCAGAAATAGTAAAACATACCTTACATAAAATGCAGCAAGAATATGGTACTTCTGGTACAGATTGTCTGGCCTACATTGGCGCATGTATCAGCTATAACAGTTTTGAAGTAGACGAAGAAGTAGCAAAACAGTTTACTACTAAATTTAAAAGGTTTGATGAACAGAAACAAAAATGGCTGGTAGATTTAAAATCCGTAAATAAACAGCAATTGCTTGATTTTGGCGTTAAAAATGACAATATAGAGCTTTCTCCCTTTTGTACTGTTAAAGATGAAAATTTATTTTTCTCTCATCGAAGAGATAAAGGAATTAGCGGAAGAATGATGGCGGTGATTGGAATCAAAGATTGAGAAAATTCACCTTCAATTTACCTTCAATTAATTCTTACCTTTACAGAGGGCATATTTACTTACCACTCTTAATTCTATAATATATAAAGTTATGTCAAAAGGATTTTATACAGTTCCAGTACCCATAAATGAGCCCATAAAAGGCTATGCACCAGGAAGCACTGAACGTATTGCTTTAAAAGCAATGCTTGCTGAATTACGTTCTAAAGAAACAGATATACCAATGTATATTGGAGGCAAAGAAGTCCATAGTAATGACAAAATAAGGCTTGCTCCGCCACATGATCATAAACATACATTGGGTTACTTTCATAAAAGTAATAAAGACCATGTAAAACAGGCTATTGATGCAGCATTAATGGCCAAACCAAAATGGGAAGCATTGGCGTGGGAACACCGTGCAAGTATTTTTCTAAAGGCTGCTGAACTTATTGCCGGCCCTTATCGCTCAAAACTGAATGCAGCAACTATGCTGGGGCAATCAAAAAATGCCTTTCAGGCAGAAATTGATTCAGCATGTGAAATCATCGACTTTTTACGTTTTAATGTGTTGTATATGTCAGAAATATATAAACAACAGCCACCAGTTGCCGGTACAGGATTTGGTGTCTGGAACCGTGTAGAACAACGTCCGCTGGAAGGTTTTATTTATGCTTTAACACCATTCAATTTTACTGCTATAGCTGGTAACCTGCCTACATCCTGTGCTATGATGGGGAATGTAGTAGTTTGGAAACCATCTAATACACAGGTGTATGCTGCAAATGTATTGATGGAAATATTTATAAAAGCAGGAGTTCCAGATGGAGTTATTAACCTGATTTATCCTTCAGGCCCAGATGCTGCAGATGTTATTTTCTCACACACAGATTTTGCAGGTATTCATTTTACCGGCTCTACTGAAGTATTCCGGACTATCTGGCAAACCATTGGTAGCAATATACACAAATACAAAACTTACCCACGTATTGTTGGTGAAACAGGTGGTAAAGATTTTATTCTGGCCCATAAATCTGCCGATCCTGCAGTTGTAGCCACTGCCATTAGTCGGGGAGCATTTGAATACCAGGGGCAAAAGTGCTCCGCTGCTTCAAGGGCTTATGTTCCTAATAATATTTGGGAAGAAGTAAAACAACAGGTTTTAGCCGATTTAAAATCCTTTAAAGTAGGACCAACCGAAGACTTTACTAATTTCATCAATGCTGTTATTGATGAAAAATCATTTGATAAGCTAGCTAAATATATTGATGTCGCTAAAAAAGATAAAGATGCCGAGATAATTGCCGGTGGTAATTATGACAAATCAAAAGGTTATTTTATTGAACCTACTATTATTCTTACTAAAAATCCGAAGTATGTTACTATGTGCGAGGAGTTGTTTGGGCCTGTATTAACTATATACGTATATGAAGCTGATAAATATGAAGAAACACTTCAACTAGTTGACTCCACTTCTATCTATGCATTAACAGGCTGTATCATTGCTCAGGATCGTTATGCTATTGAACAAGGAACGGCCGCATTGCGCAATGCGGCCGGGAATTTTTATATCAATGATAAGCCAACAGGTGCTGTTGTAGGCCAGCAACCATTTGGTGGAGCACGTAGCTCTGGAACAAATGATAAAGCAGGTGCAATGATAAACTTGCTACGCTGGGTTTCTCCACGTACAATTAAGGAAACATTTGTACCACCAACAGATTACAGATACGCTTTTTTGCAGGCAGATTAGGAAAATATAATTTATTTCAACAGCTCTAACGCTTCAGGAATAGAAATATATTCATTATTAAACAATGCAACCACAAATGCGTCAGTGAGGCCGTATTTCTGTACAATTTCATTTTTAAATGCTTCTGCATCTTTATAGTTATTGAAGGAACCAACAACATATTTTGTTAAACCGCTTTTTGTTTTTTCACCGGTAAGATCTTTTAATTTTGCATATACAGCCAGCCTGCTATCCGGGGGTTGGTTTTTAAATACTCCTACTTGTACTTTAAATTTTACAAGATTTTTGTTTGCACCACTAATTGTACTAGTTTCAGGCGTTTCAACAACTTTCTCTTTCTGAACAAGTGTAGCACCAGCTTCAGCTAAAGTAATACGCTTACCATCTTTATAAGCAGCTATAAATGCACCAGGATAGCCACTTGTAAGCATTTCTATCTTCCGTTTGGCAGCTTCATCCATAGAAGTATAAGCACCGGTCATATATTTATACAAACCATCTTCTGTTTTAATCTCAATTAAATCATCAACCCCTCTAAATACGGCTTTAGAAAGCCTTCTTTTATATGCCCCCAATTGAACTCTGAGTATAACCCCTGGAACGTTAACAGAACCGCTAACATTTGTACCCGCATTAGCAGTTATTTTATTTGTAGTACCATCATTACCCACTACCGCATATGTTTCACCAGCTAAGTTGTATTTAATTTTTGAAGGATATACCTCTTTGGCCTTTTTACCTTTATTATCGGTTAAGAATACTTTTTTCAGTTTTTTAAGCTGGGGATCCTCATCATCAAGTACAATCATTACATATTGGTTAGCAGGCAGATAAGTAAAATGAAAAGCTCCAAATTCATCCGTTTGTCCGGTTTGTAATACTTCACCTTTTTCATTCACTACTTTTATTTTTGAATTAGTTAATGGAGTTTTATTATCTGCTCCAACAAAACGCCCTTCAATAGCACCTTTCTGAACGGCATCCTGTTTGTTTGTAGTTTTAATTGTACTGCTGCCTGCCAGTTCAGGAGCAGCATCGTAATATTTAGAATTTAGCTTGTAAACAATAGTAAGATCATTTAATCCTTCTTTTATGAGTTGTTGTCTGCGTGCCTCAGCCTGCTCATAACTATCAAATTTGCCGGCAGTATAAATAGTTTCAGCATTATCAGTTGAAGCACTTGCTATATCTTTTATACTCAAAAATTTAGTCATCAATTCAGGAGGAAGTCCTTTTTTGAAACTTCCTAATTTAACAGCATATTCTTTTTGTCCTGCTCTGATTTCTTCAACATCCCTGTTTTCAATCAGGGCAAACATACCCGTTGAATCATTATAGAAATTGTACTGAGCAAGTATAAGTGAGTCGGTAAGCTCAACTCCTCTGGGAGTAACAATGGCATCTTTATGGGTATTCGGTTCATCATCTTTATAATTAGCAACTCCATCCTGGTCATCATCAAACGGACATCCATTTTCGTCTACTGGTACTCCCATGGGAGTACCCCCACAAAGGTCTTTAAAATCAATCACACCGTCTTTATCGTAATCATCGTTTTCAAGCGCTAGGAAATCAACGTTTTCGTAATTTCCACGTATTTCCTCTTCTGCTTTACTTTTCTCTCTTTTTCTGGTTCCAAGATTATACTGAAGTGCAAAAGATGTCATCATGAAATTATCATTTTTACTATCTCCCTGACGGTTACCAACGCTTTTTTCAGTAACTCCATCTATATAGTCAGTAAAAGTAAAGTGCATGGTTGCTCCAATTTTAAAGTTCATGAAATCATTTAACTTAAAAATTGCACCAGCACTAACAGGCACAGCAAATGAACGTTCCGGATATTTTCCAAACCCGTCAAGATTCGATTCACGTACATCGGATTCGTAGGTATAATCACGGTGTAACTCAATAGAAGTTGCAGCGTCAGAAGCATTTTCATCTTTACTGCGCATACTTCCATCAGACCAATAATAGTAAGTATTTCCATTTTGGTTTTTTAAGTCCGTTTTTGAAAGAAATTCAAAAGATTCTATTCCCAAACATACATAAGGTGTTGCAGTACGTTTGGCAGGCAAAAGATGATCAAAATTATACTGCACATTTAAGCCACCAACACGTATCTGGGATTCAAAATTGAGATTACGATTATTAGGGGCAAGTCGTTCATTAGCACCAAGTTTTCCGAACAGAACATAAAAATTCAACTGCAAATAATCCGTTAATGGCTGGGACAGGCTCAAATCAAAGGCCATACGACTGACCATTGGTGCCTGAAAATGTTTGTTGTATAAATCACCATAAAATGAGAACATTCCGGTACCCAAACCAATAGTAGGAGTAAATATAAGTTCCGAGGGTAGTTGTTGAGTAGAGTCGGTATTGGTATCTGATTTATCAGGCTTTACATCACCATACATTACATTTTCCTGTGAATAGGAAAAAACCGTTGCTACTAAAAAAAATAAGCCGACCAGAAATTTGTGAAT
The DNA here is from genome assembly GCA_023251835.1 of Bacteroidota bacterium. Classification (GTDB taxonomy): domain Bacteria; phylum Bacteroidota; class Bacteroidia; order 2-12-FULL-35-15; family 2-12-FULL-35-15; genus 2-12-FULL-35-15. The sequence continues at coordinate 22,529 of JAHEXZ010000026.1, forward strand.
CATAAACACAAATATAATAAAAATCTATTTTTTAATCTGCTTCGGTTCGATAACAAATTTATGGGCAAATTTGGAGAATGTTCACTTTTTTATCTCTTCGTTAGAAAAAACAAGGATATGTGTTTATCTATACCATTTTTGGCTTGTAGCCATTAAAGCATCTTGCACAGTTATTCTTCTTCCTTTATTATATGCTGTAACAAAGGGTCCTATTACACCTTTTGTTTTAACACCTTCACGGGCATCACGGGCTTCTTTGTATTCGTTGTGGGTTCCAACAAGATATTTTTTAAATCCTTCTTCCATTTTAGGCATTATTGCTGAAGCACTCATACCATAAAGATTAGCCACAATACTTGTACTTTTGGGCTTTTGTAAGGCAAGAATCTGAACGTGATAAACCACATTACCCTGCGGTGCTGAAATATTAGATGCCGTCAATTGAAGAGGTTCGGGTTCAGTAGTAGTTTTAGTAGTAGTTTTAGTTGTAGTTTTAGTTGTAGCTACAGCAGCGCCTCCTTTACCCACGGTAACAGTACTTGTAGGCATAGTATATTTCCGGGTTTCATCATTTTCAATATAAGAAAACAATCCATCAATATTTTGAGTTCCGGTAGCACCTTTAACCTTTACATTATAAGATATTTTAAATTCGGGCTGAGACGGTAGTGATACCCATATATATCTTACTTTCTGATCTGCAAAAGAAAAAGAAGCACCTGCTGACTCAATAGCAGATGCAGTGAAGCCTGCCGGTAAGCTTTCTACTAATTTAGCAAAACCACCCAGGTTACCTTTGTTTACGGCAATTTCTACAACAAATTCCCCGGATACAGTACCTGGCACATTGCGCACACAGCTAAAAGAACCATCACCGCCACCGGTAGTTGCAGAACTTGCAGTTGTAGGTTCTGTAGTAGCTGGTTCCGTGGTAGTAGGCTCTGCAGTGGTAGTAGTTGTTGGCTCTTCCGTAGTTGTTGTTTTGGTGCTGGCTGTTGTAGCTGCTCCTCCTTCACCTTCAATAGTGATGGTAGCTGGAGCAATTTCAGCCGTTTGCTTAGTATTATCTGTTACATAAGAAAATTTACCAGCTATGGTTTGCTCACCACTGATCCCTCCAGCCACTTTTACTTTATATGAAACTTTAAATTCTTCTTCATTTGGTAATGACATCCAGATAAATTTCACACTTTGATTATTAAATGTAAAAGAAGCACCATTGTTTTTATCTTCAACAGCAGTAAAACCATCTGGCAGGTCTTGTTGTAATTTTGCGAATCCTGCAGTAGAACCTTTTTTAATAGTTAATTCTACAGTAAATTCTGTCTCAGACTTGGCAGTTGAAGGAACCTTTTGAGTTACAGTAATTCCATCAGCAAAGAAGAATTGATACATCAACAACGCAAGAGTGTTGAATAATAAAATTGCAGATTTTAGCATAGCTACGTAATTGTTTTATTATTTATTTATTTATTTTGTTATTTTGTTACTGTTCAAAGAAGAAGTCAATCAAATCATTTAATTTTTCAACTGTAAATTCTGAATCGCCTTCAAAGAAAGAGTCTATAGCTTTTGATATTTCTTCAGTTGATATATAACCATCTGTGTTTAAATCAGCCGGACGTAATTGTACGGGTATTGAGCCAGAGCTTCTTTTGCCTCCTTTGCTCTTAAATTGGCTTTCTACATCTTTTAAATAGCCTAAATTCGGATTTTCATTAAATACATTACTGCGTTCTGTTGCCTGGGCGCTAAATTCTGCCTGACGGTCGGCTATCATTTTCTCTGTTACTGTTACACCTTTTTCATCCACAACCGCGCCTGCTTTGGTCAATGGCTCTTTATCCAGGTAATCCGGTACGCCATCCTGGTCATTATCCTCCGGACAGCCATCAAACGCTACTTTTACTTTCTTTGGAGTGCCCGGACATAAATCATCGCCATCTTTTACCCCATCTTCATCTGAATCTAATTTATCCAACGAGGAAAAGTCTACCGTTTGGTACACCGGGTCGCTGTCGTCATAAGGTTTTCCAAAATTATACTGAAGAGCAAAATTTGCATAGATATAACTGTCGTTTGTTCCCGATTGGTAATCGTCTATCCAGTCAGACATAGTCATATAATAAGTGGCTCCCAAATTCACATACAGGTTATCTACTATCTTCAGATTCACACCTAAGCTCAGGGGTATTGAAAAGGTATTATCTGCATATTTGGCACTATCATTTAACTTGGTTTCATAGGTATAATCCCGATAAAGGATGCTTGCTCCCTGGGTGCTGTCCGGAAAATCTCGTATGGTGCCATCTGTCCAGTAATTGTATTTTTTTCCGTTTTTATCTGTTAAATCGCCATAGGAATCAAATTTTAAATAGCCAAAGCCGGCTGATAAATAGGGCGCAAATATGCTGCTGCGCTTAAATAAAAAATCATTATCTAAATGCAACAACAAATTAAAATCTGCCTGAATAATTTTTGACTGAAAATTTAAATTGCGTTTAGCACCACGCTCGCTGTCGGCCAGCTTTCCGTATACTCCATTTAATGATATGCCTATTACACGGCCTATGCGTTGTTCTACCGTTAAATTATAACCGCCTCGTACCCGGCTAAAAGATGTCAGATTAACGCCATCACCTATATCTCCGTTAAAGGTCAAAACACCTGTCCCTAAAGCTAAAGATGGCAACTGTTTGCTCTTTGTTTCCTTGGATTTTATGCTTGACTTGCTCCCCTTCTTACTCTGAGCATTAAGGCCGGATACAACAAATAATAAAAATATGAGCAGGGTAATTTTTCTCATCTTAAATTAGATTTAATCAATAATAGTTAACTATTTCCTTCCACTAAATTAATGAAAATTTTAATTTCTCTACCCGGAGAAGATACATATCAGCAAAATTTATCAGATATGTAACTGTTTTAGTCTTCTTAAAAGTTCGGTTTGAGCAAGTATTTGGAGTAGAATTCATTGATAATTATAACTGCTTCATCAGCAGTATCAACAATTTTAAAGAGGTCTAGGTCTTTTTCGCTGATATTATGTTCTACATGTAACATAGTATCCTTTACCCAGTTCATAAGACCTTCCCAGTATTTTTTACCCACCAGCACAATAGGAAAATGGGCTACTTTATTCGTTTGTATCAATGTAATAGATTCAAAAAGTTCATCAAGAGTACCAAATCCACCAGGCATAGCAACAAAACCTTGTGAATATTTTAAAAATATTGTTTTACGAACGAAGAAATAATCAAAATTGATATTTTTGTCATTATCAACAAAAGGATTAGCACTTTGCTCAAAGGGCAAAACAATGTTTAATCCTACCGACTTCCCTCCCCCGGCTTTAGCACCTTTGTTAGCAGCTTCCATAATACCAGGCCCACCTCCGGTAATTACTCCATAGCCTTCACGAGTAAGCTTAAACGCTATTTCTTCGGCCAGCTTGTAATAAGGATTTTCGGGTTTAGTACGGGCTGATCCAAAAACAGAAACACAAGGGCCTATACGGCTCATTTTCTCAAAGCCTTCTACAAACTCACTCATAATCTTAAAAATCTGCCAGGAGTCTGACGCTTTTATATCATTCCAGTCTTTTGACGCAAAGGCTTTGCGTATTTTATCTTCTTCCTGATTTGTCATCATTTAGTCACTAATTATATCCTTATAAGGTTTTTTTTTGCGAATTTACGAATAGTTTTTATTGTTAACTGATGTTACGCAAAGAAAAAGATTTAAAAATGATAGACTTTTATACTTGTAATGGACAAAAGAATTGATAAAGGATAATTTTCTCAAAAAGACAATAAAAGTGACTGCTTTAAAAAATTCATACTCACTATCATTGTCATTTCGAATCCTGCTGAAAGCAGGAAGAGAAATCTTTGCAATTGATTGACAAGATTTCTCACTGCGCTCGAAATGACAGGTGGAAATATAGAGATATTCTGAATTAGATATAAATTTTGCGTAACATCAGTTGTTAAGTTAAACCAAATAATTTTTCAGATAGTTGGCAGTATAACTTACTTCATTTTTAATAATTTCTTCAGGAGTTCCTTTACAGATAATGTTTCCTCCCCCATTTCCACCTTCAATACCCAAATCTATAATATAATCAGCAACTTTAATTATGTCCATGTTATGCTCAATTACCAATACTGTATTACCACTGTTGACTAGTTTATCCAGCACTTCTAATAATATGCGAACATCTTCAAAATGAAGACCTGTTGTAGGCTCATCTAGAATGTAAAAAGTATTTCCTGTATCACGTTTTGATAATTCGGTAGCCAGTTTCACACGTTGTGCTTCTCCCCCCGACAATGTAGTGCTTTGCTGACCAAGTGTGATGTAGCCAAGACCTACATCCTGCAAAGTCCTTATTTTTTGGATGATGGATGGTATACTTGAAAAAAATTCAACAGCATTATCAATAGTCATGTTTAATACATCACTGATTGATTTCCCTTTGTAACGTATTTCAAGTGTTTCCTTGTTATAACGTTTGCCATTACATGTTTCACAGTTAACATATACATCCGGTAAAAAGTTCATTTCAATAGTACGTACTCCTGCCCCCTGGCAGGTTTCACAACGACCACCTTTTACGTTAAAAGAAAACCGTCCGGGTTTATATCCCCTTATTTTAGCCTCCGGAATCTCAGCAAACAGGTTTCTGATGTCAGAAAAAACACTTGTGTAAGTAGCCGGGTTGCTTCTTGGAGTGCGCCCTATAGGTGATTGATCTATATCTATTACTTTATCAATATGTTCTATACCACTTATTGACTTATAGTTCAATGGCTTTTTCTCTGAACGGTAAAAATGTTTGCTCAATATCGGATATAATGTTTCATTGATTAGCGTGGATTTACCGCTGCCTGATACCCCGGTTACACAAATCAGTTTTCCCAAAGGAAATTCAACAGACACATTTTTTAAATTATTTCCGGTAGCGCCTTTCAACACAATCATTTTTCCATTACCCTTTCTTCGCTGTTCCGGAACTTTTATTTTTTTAACTCCATTGATGTATTGAGCAGTAAGCGTATTAATGTTTAACAGTTCTTTTGGAGTACCTTGTCCAATTATTTTACCACCATGTATACCAGCGTACGGGCCAATATCTATCACATGATCAGCCGCTAAAATCATTTCTTCATCGTGTTCTACAACAATCACCGAATTTCCTATATCTCTCAAACTTTTCAAAGCACTTATCAAACGCATGTTATCACGTTGATGGAGTCCTATGCTGGGTTCATCCAGAATATAAAGCACTCCTACTAACTGTGAGCCTATCTGGGTTGCTAATCGTATTCTCTGAGCTTCCCCTCCCGAAAGGCTTCTGGAACTGCGATTAAGAGAAAGGTAATCAAGGCCGACATCCAAAAGAAAATGTATACGTGTACGAATCTCCTTTACTATTTCTTTGGCAATAATATTTTGTTTTGTGTTTAACCGGGATTCAATAGTATTAAACCACTCGCTCAATTCAACAATGCCTAATTCAGATAGTTCTGCAATATTTTTATTGTCGATTTTAAAATATAATGTCTCTTTTTTCAATCGTGCACCTTCACATTTAGGACAGGTTACTTTATTCATAAAACCCTGCACCCATTTTTCAGTGGCAGGTAAACGTTGTTCCTCATTTTGTTTGGCAATAAAATTAGCAATACCTTCAAATGCTATACTATAGGCAGTTGCAGCACTATCGGCAGCATGTTTCATTTTAAATATTTCTTCAGACCCAAACAAAATAATGTTGATTGCTTCTTCTGAAATATCTTCAAGGGGAGTATCTAAGGTAAAATTATATCTATCACCAATTGCTTCCAGTTGCCGGAATATCCAGGTAGCTTTATAAGGACCGATTGGAATAATGCCGCCTTTTTTAATGCTATATTTTTTATTCGGAATAATTTTATTGATATCAATTTCAGAAATAACTCCTAAACCATTGCATTTAGGACAAGCACCATAAGGTGAGTTAAAAGAAAATAAATTAGGTTGTGGCTCATCGTAAGAAATGCCCGAAGAAGGACACATTAAATGGCGGCTGTAATATTCCACTTTTCCATATTCATCTCCCAACTTTCCTTTTTCAAAAGGTTGTACCATAATAATACCCTTACCCTGCTTCATGGCTAATTGTAACGAGTCAGATATTCGCTGACGGGCTTCATTATTAACTTCTAACCTGTCAATTACTATTTCAATATCATGTACCTTATAACGGTCCAATTGAAAACGTTTGGAAAGTTCTACTACTTCACCATCTATCCGAACACGTAAGTAACCCCACTTTTTTATTTGTTCAAACAGTTCGCGATAATGACCTTTTCTGCCTTTAACAACAGGTGCCAGTATTAATATTCTTTGTGAATTGAATTTTTCTAATATAAGATGAAGTATCTGCCCATCAGAGTACCTGACCATTTTCTCGCCTGTTACATAAGAATATGCATCTGAAGCACGCGCATAAAGAAGACGCATAAAATCATATATCTCAGTAATGGTTCCAACAGTAGAACGCGGGTTTTTATTGACTGTTTTTTGTTCAATTGAAATTACCGGACTTAAACCGGTTATTTTATCCACATCAGGACGTTCCATATTGCCAAGAAACTGTCTTGCATATGCTGAAAAACTCTCAATATAACGTCTCTGTCCTTCTGCATAGATGGTGTCAAATGCAAGAGAAGATTTACCACTTCCGCTCAACCCCGTAATAACTACCAACTGGTTACGGGGTATTGTAACATCTATATTTTTAAGATTATGTACCCGGGCACCAACTACTTCAAGGTATTCGACTTCACTTATTATATCTGTAGGCATATTTTTTAGATTGCAGTTTTTTTCAGCTAATATATTTATTCAGTAAATCAGCATACCAGAAAACTGAAGTATTCAATCTTACTATTAGTTTCTACTAACGGCCAAACGGAGAGAACGCACCAAAAGGGTACATATCATTGGCAAAAGGACTGTTACCCGGCATAAAATTCATATTATAATTTGAATTTCCCTGACCAATGATGGTACTTATTCCAATTGAACTCCGACTGGAAATTCTATACTCTAAACCCAATGCAGCAGCACTGAAATTATTCTGTAAAGAACCCGGAGTGTAATTTTTGTAGTCGGCTGGATTCTGTGTAAATATGTGTCCATAGGCAGTAGAATGTATCATTCCAATGTTTAGCTTAAACTCAGGCGAAAGCTTGTACCCGATTTGGGGGGCTATAAATGAACTATAAATAGTGCTTTTTGAAGAATTAATAAAACCTAATGCAGTTCCTGCAGTTATAGAAACAGAAATCTTATCAGATACTGTTTCTTTGGGCTTTGGCAAAAAATAATCATCATTGGCAGTTTGCGACTCTGCTATAAAGCACAAAACAATACTTGATAAAAGTGAAGTTATTAACTTTTTCATTCTGATAAATTGTTTATCAAAGTTAAGCAAAAAACATTTAAAGAAATATTTTTGCAGAAGATTTAACAACATGAAATAGCGATATATTCCCTGTCTGCCGACAGACTGGCATCTGACTATTACAAAGTAAATTATATATATAGATGAAACTATTTGTAAAGAATATCGACAAAGACATTAACGAAGCACAACTGGAAGGCATTTTTGCCCAGTTCGGAGAGGTGCTATCTACAAAAATAGCTTATGATACCATCACTTGGGAATCAAAAGGTTTTGCTTTTCTGGAAATGGCAAAAAAAACAGATGCACAAAAAGCTGTAGAAGCATTGAATGGAAAGGAATTAAGAGGCAGAGTACTGATTGTTCAGGAAGCCATTGACAAACGCAGGTAAACATGCAGCAGCGTACACTTTTTTATACAATTTATTTTTTATTTTGCGTTATCGCATTTGTCATCTTACCTTCCTGTGAAACCGGTACTACAGTTTCATCCGCAACTGTAGCTTCAATTAACCAGGATAGTATTCTTTTTATAAAGAAGAATAATACTAAAATAAAACAATTGGACGCTGTTTTAAAAAACAGGGTTAATGCTGACGGTTTTAATGGTTGTGTTTTAATTGCTCAACATGGCCAGGTGATGTACAAAAACGTATTTGGCTTTTCTAACCTTAAAATGCAAGATTCACTAAAAATCAGCTCAGTATTTCAACTGGCTTCAACTTCAAAAACATTAACAGCGGCAGCCATTCTGCTATTAAGAGACCAAAACAAACTAAAGTTGACAGATTATATTCAACAATACTTTCCTACCTTTCCTTACAGCAAAATTACAATACAAATGCTGCTCACACATCGTTCCGGCTTAAGCAATTATATTTATTTCAGTGAGCCGTATTGTGATGCAAACAATTGTTATAATGGAAAAATATTTGACAACAATTCTGTATTGGAGATCATGGAAAGCACCAAGCCTTCTCTTTATGCTGCTCCTAACCGAAAATTTGAATATTGTAACACAAACTACGCATTACTCGCTTCTATTATTGAAAAAGTATCCGGACTCTCTTATGCTGATTTTATGGAACAACATATTTTTGAACCATTGGGCATGAACAACACATGGGTTTGCGGTACAAAAAAGGATAGCTTATGTAAATTTAAAACCAAAGGCCATACGGCTGCCGGAACTTTGGAAAAAGATACGTATGCCGATAATGTTATTGGCGACAAAGGTATTTATTCAACGGTTGAAGACCTTTATAAATGGAGCCAGGCATTATATGCAGGTAAAATCCTGAAAAAAGAAACTCTTGAAGAGGCTTATACAGGGTATAGCAATGAACATCCCGGCAAACGTAATTATGGTTATGGCTGGCGGTTAATTGATGAAGGACCTGATAATAAAGTTGTTTACCACAATGGCTGGTGGCATGGCTACAGCAGCCTTTTTTACAGAAGAATAAGTGACCAGACTACAGTTATATTACTTTCTAATAAATTCAGCAGTAAGACCTATCATATTGAAGATATTATAGCTGTTCTGGGCAACAGCTATTCCAGTATAGCCGAAATGAAAAAAAAGCCTTAAACAGGTTCTAAATTTACATTTTAACACTAAAAAAATAATAGTTCGTATTCCCTAATACTATATCTTCGCTTAAAATTTTAAAAATGAACTTAAAATGAAAAAATTATTTTATTTAATTGCGCTGCTGCCTTTGGCATTTGGCTGCGGTGGTAACAAACAGGAAGGAGTTTTATCGACTGAAGACAGTTTAAGAGCTGTAAGCGGAGGCCGACAGGTACGTATACATGATCAGGATTCAAGTATACAGGCCTTTATCAGGGGATTTAATGAAATTCAGGATAATCTTGACATCATCAAAGAAAAAGAAAAGATTGTGACAGCTTCCAGCAAAGACATGGAAACACGTAAGTCAAAAGAAGAACAGATTGTTGCTGATATTCAGGCGATTTATGATATAATGAACAAAAATAAACAACGTCTTGCATCTATGAGAGCAAAGATGAAAGAATCAAATGCTCAAAATGCAGAACTTGAAAAGTTCATCACGCGCCTGACTGCCGATATTGAAGCCAAAGATCTGCAGATAGAAGACCTGAGAGTTCAGCTTGAACAATTGAATGTAGCTATGACCAATCTGAACATCAACTATCAGGAAGTAACACAGGAATCTGAAGTTAAAACCGAGAAACTGAATACAGCATTTTATGCATATGGTACAGCAAAAGAATTGACAAAAAATGGGGTTCTCACCAAAGAAGGTGGTTTTATAGGAATTGGTAAAATTCAAAAAATGAAAGATGACTTTAATAAAAGTTATTTTACTAAAATTGACATTTCTACTACCAACACCATTGTTCTTGCTGCCAAGAAAGCCAAACTGATTACTTCTCATCCAACCAGTTCATATAAAATTGAAGGTGCAGATGGTAAAGCAGAAAAATTAGTTATTACAAATGCCGAAGAGTTCTGGGGAACATCAAAGTATTTGGTTGTTGTTATAGAATAAGAGAACATTTAGTGATCAACGAAAGAGGCTGTCTCAAAAGTCACAAATTAGAATCGTCATTGTAAACGAAGTAGAAACAATCTCACAATAAATGAGAAAATTGCTTCGACAGCCTGAGGCCGGCTCACAATGACGTTTTTAAACTTTTGATATGCCAAAAGTAAGAGACCAAAGGCCTATAAACGTAATTGCACCATTTACAATCAGCAGTTCAAAACCAAACTTATATCCACCAAACCACTGCTGGGAATATTCATTTAACACATAACAAATAGCAGGTGAAAGCAAACATATAACCGGAACCAGCTTATCCTTAACCGCTTTTTTTGTAAATAACCCAAAAGAATATAAACCAAGTAAGGGGCCATAGGTATAACCTGCCACAGTAAATAAATTATTGATTACCGCATCATTATTAATTAATTTAAAGACTACAATTACCAGTAATAAAAGCAAAGCAAAGGATATATGAACTGTATGCCTGGTCCTGGTTTTTTCTTTCTCTGACTTTTGGTTATTTTCTTTTAAACCTAAAAAGTCGAGACAAAACACACTGGTTAATGCGGTTAAAGCGCCATCTGCACTGGGATAAGCAGCCGAAATTAAGCCTATAATAAAAAATATAGCTGAAAATATACCCAAATAATTTAATGCTATTGTAGGAAATACATTATCGGAAATTATTTTGCCATTTGCATCCGGTTGCAATATGATGTTTGATTCGCCCACATAAATATATAGCAATGCCCCCAGCACTAAGAACAATATATTTACAATCAACAATACAAATGTAAACGTAACCACGTTTTTCTGAGCATCGCCTAACGTCTTGCAACTTATATTTTTCTGCATCATTTCCTGGTCAAGCCCTGTCATGGCAATGGCAATGAACATCCCGCCAAAAAATTGTTTTGGGAAAAAAGATTTTAGCTGCCAATCTCCAAAGAATACTTGTGAATAATTACTATCTGCCACTTTGTGATACATTTCACTAATATTGAGATTAAGCTGATCGGCAATAAACACGATAGATAATATAACCGAAAGCAGCATAAAGGTTGTTTGCAACGTATCCGTATAAACAATAGTTTTTACGCCTCCCTGGTAGGTATACAATAAAATCAAAGCAATAAAAACAGCTACCGTCACAAAAAAGGGAACATGCATACTGTCAAAAACAAATACCTGTAAAACATTTACCACAATATACAAGCGGAAAGCTGCACCAATTACACGTGATAAAATAAAAAAGAATGCTCCCGTTTTATAGGAATAATTTCCAAAACGCTGCTGTAGATAGGAATAGATAGAAGTGAGATTTAACCTATAATACAATGGCAGCAATATATAAGCAATTACCATATAGCCCAATAAATATCCCAGTACTACCTGTAAATAACCAAATTGTGATACCCCTACAGCTCCAGGAACAGATATAAAAGTAACACCTGACAACGATGCCCCAATCATACCATAGGCTACAAGGTACCATTTAGAGGAACGGTTCCCCACATAAAAACTTTCATTATTTGCACCACGGGATGTATACCAGGTAACACCAAATAACAGAATGGAATAAGCTGCTACACAGGCTAATATTAAAAAAGAAGACATAGGTGGTATTAAGTTTCACTAACAAAGTAAAACAATAAACGTATGTTAAACACCCAGCCCATTTCCTGTATATCAACAAAGTTTTTGACAATTATTTCTATATTTGTAGGTAATGCACCTCATAAAACAGGTATAAACAGATAATATTATATGCAAATCAGCCCTACCCCTATTCCGGATCTATTAATTGTGCAACCTAAAGTATTTGAAGATGCCCGTGGATATTTCTACGAATCATATAGCAAAGCCCTTTTTCAACAACATGGCATTAATGAAGACTTTGTTCAGGATAACCAATCCATGTCCCAGGCAGGGGTTTTGCGAGGATTGCATTTCCAAAATCCGCCTTATGCACAGGGAAAATTAGTAAGAGTGATTAAAGGCGCCATATTGGATGTAGCCGTTGATATCAGAAAAAATTCACCTACCTACGGACAACATTATAGCCTTGAGCTGAATGAAACAAATAAAACCATGTTATGGATACCAGTGGGCTTTGCACATGGTTTTCTGACATTAGAAAATGAAACTATTTTCGCATACAAATGTACCAACTACTACTACAAAACATCTGAAGGTTGTATTATGTGGAATGATAAAGATTTAGCAATCAATTGGGGAATTGAAGCACCTAATTTATCCGAAAAGGATAAAGCGGGTACAGCTTTTAGAGATTTTGTAAGTCTTTTTCTATACCCCGCACCCGTGTTTAAATAATCATTTTTAATATTTTTCTGCTTTTGGGCAGAACTTTTTCATCATATAATCGGTATTAATGCTAAGACCAGATTCAAATAAGCTTATACAGATGTTTATTTCATCTAAAAAATACCTGTTTGGTGTTGGGGCAGTTTTAGCTTTACTGAGTATTGTTAAACTATTCAACTATTCATTATCTGATAACCTGTCGGATAGTGATTATGAAGATTATTTTAACGCCAATTACAAAGTATTCAGCATTCGCATACCTAAAAATCTGAATTTTGCCGGAGAAAAAGTGCCGATAACTGACTTTAGTGTTCGTGAAGCGATGGAGCGTGAATTGGTTGTAAATACCTATTGGCAGTCGCAGTCATTATTACTTCACAAACGGGCCAACAGGTGGTTTCCGGTAATAGAGCCTATACTCAAAAAAAATAACATCCCCGAAGATTTCAAATACATCGCATTGATTGAGAGCCAGTTAACCAATGTGGTATCGCCACAGGGCGCAACTGGTTTCTGGCAGTTTATTGAATCTACAGCAACTGGCTATGGAATGGAAATAAATGAGGAGGTAGATGAACGCTACCATGTGGAAAAATCAACTGAAGCAGCATGCAAATATTTTAAGGAAGCCTATAAAATATTCAACAACTGGACATTGGTTGCTGCTTCTTATAATCTTGGAATGGGTGGAATTCAGGGGCAATTGAATAAACAAAAGGTAGGTAATTATTATGATTTGCTGCTGAATGAAGAAACTGCCCGTTATGTTTACAGAATATTAGCAATGAAAGAAATTATAGGAAGACCAAAAGTATACGGTTATATGTTGCGTAAAAAAGATTTATATCCCTTTATTCCAACAAAAAAGATTACTGTTGATTCTGCCATACATGACTTGGCTGATTTTGCTATTTCCCAAAACATAAATTATAAGGTTTTAAAACTATTTAATCCCTGGTTGAGAGCCAACTCCCTTTCCAATGCCGATAAGAAGAAATACGTAATAGAAATTCCCAAAAATGGGGTTCAGATTTATGACATGGACGGTAATTATGAGGATAGTGATACAACAGCAACAGATACTTCAAAATTCATTACTGCTTCATCCATTGAACAAGATTCTGTGAAAGAGAATATGGAGAGGAATTAGGCAATTATGAGTAAAAAATGCCGCCATAAAAACAAGAAGCCCCCCTACCTTGTCAACTGAAAAGCACCATGCTGCTCATACGATTTATTATCATAAGCCTCTGCTTTGAGCATGAAATAATACGTTCCGTCTGATGCCGGTTCACCACTCCTGGTTTTTCCATCCCATGAACTATTTGGCCCATTCAACTCGTACATTTTTAAGCCCCAGCGGTCATAAATATCAGCATGTAGCGTTTTTATAGAGGTTCCTATAACTGTATATACATCATTTACCCCATCCCCATTAGGAGTAAAAATATTCGGGATAATCAATTCTGAACCATTTTCAAAAACTACATGAATAAATGCTGTATCAAAACAGCCACTGGAGGTTTCTGTTACAACAAGAATTACGTTATAATCTCCTCCTTCGGTATAAGTATGAGAAGCATTATAGGTATTGGCCGTGTTTTCGTCATCAAAAATCCATAAAAAGCTATCTAAGGTATCTACTCCGGTGCTTAAATTCGTAAAATTCACATTTATTGGAGTAAAACCGGTGCTAACACTTGCTACCCCATTTGCATAAACATTATAATTGCTCACCGTGGCGGAGGCCGCAGTGCTTTCACAACCGTTGCTGGTGGCTGTAACATAATAAGTAGCTGCAGTACCTGTTGGAATAGAAGAAGAATAGGTACTGCTATTACTTTGCACCAGGTTAGTTAAGCCGGAATCACTGTACCAGTTAATAGTTCCGAATCCATTTGCTACCAATACCAATGAATCGCCAGTGCAGGTGGATACATCAGAAACCGTCACAGCCTGTGGTGTCTGATATACTATAAAGGAGGTAGAGCCTATATCCACACAGCCATTGGAATCTGTTACTGTTACTACATAAGTACCGCTTATAGCTGTGGTGGCATCTATAAACACTTCATTTTGCTGGTTAGAGGTAAAACCATTAGGCCCTGTCCAGGAATAGGAAGTACCGCCCGATGAAACTAAGTAAAAGGTATTTCCATCACAGTTTGGTCCTATGTATGTACTCTGAGCCACAACAGCAGGCAAAGAGTTCACAGTTATATTAGTAGCAGCAGTATCTTTACAACCATTACTATTCGTGCCAATTACAGTATAGATGGTATCTGAAGGCGGACTAACATTAATTGAAGAAGAGGTAGAACCATTGCTCCAGGAATAGGTAGTAGCTCCTGTTGCCTGCAGGTTTGTAACAGAGCCCCAGCAAATAGTAGAAGGAGTACCTGAGTTAATAGTAACTATCGGCAATGAATCAACAACAATTGTTTTGGTCAATGTTTGTTTATATCCACAAACACCGCTTGCGATACAGGTATAAGTAATAGTTGTTGATGGAGTAATTGTCATATTCTGGGAAGTTGATCCGCTTGGAGTCCATTCATAAGATGTTGCTCCGGCAGGGCCAGATAGCGTAGTGCTTTCTCCAAAGCAGAGCGAGCTTGCTGTAGCCGTAACAGCAGGAAACTGCACTCCTGTATTGGCAGAAATGGTATAATTACAAATATCACCGGCAAAGCCATCTATCATCAGATAATAATCATTGCCGATAGTGAGGTTATTGGCAGTTATGGTAAAACCTGTTGAATTCTCTTCAAAATTAGAAACCGGAGTAAAATTACAACAACCACTTGCTGAAAATATCTGCATTTGAACCCCCCCCTGAGGGTAGTTCCCTTTCCAGCAGTCACCTATTGTTACATTTAAAACAGCCGTATTTGCACCTGCAGTAAAACGTATCCATGAATTATTATTAATATTTACATCATAATATGGAGCTCCTGTTCCCCAGGAACCACCCTGTCCAAAAATGCCCCCTGTATTTACTCCATCAGCCTGATCTACCCCATTAACATCTTCATTGTTCCCTCGCATATTACATGGCCTGTCAGGAACATAAGCAGCACTTGTAGAAGCACTATAGCCATTCAGGTCACAGATATATAACGAACTGGAGCAGAGGTCATTAGCAGGCGATGAAGCACAAATACCAAAATTTCCGGAAGTAGTTCCATAGCCAAAATAACGTATGTAATAAGTTGCACCCGGAGTTAAACCTGATTGACTAATGTATGGTTTTGTATCATTTGATGTTCCCGGGTAATTGTGATCATCAGAGCACCCAATTTGTGTTAATGAACCACAAGTTCCGTTGTATAATACCATAACAGCATCAGTTATACCGTATCCCGGCTCAGGAGTGATTGTAATTTTTCCGTTTGAAGGGGCAACAACAGTAAACCAAATATCTTTACTGCCGGATGAAAACCCTCCCTGTTGAGCTCCGCTTCCACCAACACATGAAGAAGGAGTAGGCGCACCGGTAGATGCTGTAGCACCTGTTGTTGTAAAGCGTGAATAATTACAATCAGAGGTAACAGTTGGCAAAGCTATTGCAGTACATGGACTATCATTTGTAGGAATGGATGAAGAGGGTGGCCCGGTTACACAAATATCAAAGGTTCCACCACCATTTTGGCTGTAATAATCGTACACCCTCACATAATAGGTATTTCCAACCACTAAACCAATTGCATCAATTGCCTCATTACTATTATACAATCCATTGTCAGCACATTCAATTGAAACAGGAAAGCTGCAAGAACCTGAATATAGCTGAACTACAGCATCCATTGTGCTTGATGGGTCAACAGTTATGGTTGCAGTAGAGCTGGTGGCAACAAACTTAAACCAAACATCATCATCAGCAGTTCCCACACAACCGGCATACGATTGTGAAGCACCAGCGGTTGAACCTGCAGTATTAGTGCACAATGCATTAACCGAAAGAACAATAGCATTTCCACAAATATCATTGGCTGGTGTCACAGAGGGGTCTGTAACACAAATGGTAAAATTACCACTTCCGGAGCCGGTACCGTAGTCGTATACCCTTATTATGTATGTATTTCCGATAGTAAGCCCTGCAGGGTATATCGTTTCTGATTGCCCTGACAAACCCACATCCTGGCAACTCAATGTTACCAAGTTACCACACGCACCGGAAAACAATTGCACTACAGGATCCATTCCCGGTGACGGGGCTACAGTAATGACATGGCTTGTTGCTGTAGCAGTAAACTGATACCATACATCATCATCGGCATTACCCACGCAACCCGAAAAAATGCCGGGAGTAGCTCCTGTTGTTGTACCATTAGTTGGTGAAGAACAGTTGGGCAAAATAGTCAACAAAGTTGGAGTAGCACAATCATCTGATTGTGCTGCTAACCTTGTTATCAATAAAATAAAAAATGTAAGACAGTAAAATTTTCTCATGTTCCAAAAACTTTTTATAGTTTACTCCACAGGCAGCTCTTCAAATGTATACTCAAGGTTACTGTACCCTTTCT
This sequence comes from Bacteroidota bacterium, assembly GCA_023251835.1. Taxonomy (GTDB): domain Bacteria; phylum Bacteroidota; class Bacteroidia; order 2-12-FULL-35-15; family 2-12-FULL-35-15; genus 2-12-FULL-35-15. The sequence goes on from JAHEXZ010000026.1 coordinate 39,367, forward strand.
TTTCAAGGATTTGTTTGAGATTTGTTATTTCAAACAACACATCACTTTCCGATGTCCTTGTTTTTTCAGTAACAACAACAATTATCTGAGCAGAATTTTTTTCAGGTTTAAACACAGGCTTGAACTCAGTAACACCTTTCAGGGCATATACTTCGGTACTGAGTGCATTTACCTCATCTAAGGATTTGGCACCATCAAACTGGTAATAATAGACTGTTTTAACGGTTCTTCCTTCCGGTCTTTTTGTGGTTTGGGCGGCAACGTCAACTATAAGTGCAATGAATAGGAAGGCAGTAATAAACGCTTTTGTGCGACTCATCTTAAAAAAGGTTTGATATTAACATCACGAAGTTAATATTTTTTATCAATTCGCTGTATTTATACCACTTTTTTTAGATGAAGACCAATAAATTACCTTCATTTTTTATATTCCGCAAGGCAACAAAAGATGCAAGACTTGCCTAATTTGGAAGTTGATAAGGCTAAAGCTATCTAATAATTGTAATTGTACCTTTGTAAGTGCGTTTTTGTCTTTTATTATTCCGTAAATGAATAGAATAAACGTAAACATCTTGTTGAGCAATTGGGCTTTCATAATTTACTTTGCCATCCCAGGGTTCGTTAATATCTGTAGAATAAAAAATCAAATTTCCCCACCTGTCAAAAATCATCATTTCAAAATCTTCTGCATAAACTCCTTTTGTTGAGAAAACATCGTTTATTCCATCATTATTAGGTGAGAAAGTGTTGGGTATGTAAAATGCAAAATCCGGTTCAATAACAATATAGTTATATGCTGTATCATAACAGCTATTGGTAGTTGAAACAATCAAAGTAATTTGGAAACTACCAGTATCATTGTAATTATGAGTTTTTGGGGTTTTTGATGTATCACTTTCAGTGTCACCAAAATTCCAATTCCAGTAATCTGCACCTGATGAACTATTAATCACATCTACTGTAGGTGTAACAATTGTTGTTGTTACAGAAGAAACTGTAAAGTTTGCTTGTGGCTTTGGATATACTGTAATAAGACTATCAATGTTTTTTGATGAAGTACATCCGCTATCTGAAGTTACACTTAAAGTGACATTGTACAACAAAGGATTGGTTATTGAATCATTGAAATAACAATGCAAGGGATTTTGAGTGGTGTCTGTTAGAGAGCTATCACCAAAGTTCCATAAATAGCTTGTTCCAGGCGATATTGTTGACAGATTATTGAAGGAAACACATAATGGTTCACAACCAATGGAATCAGTAGCCATGAAATTTACGGATGGCAATGGGTTTATAGTACAGGTTTTAGTGATGGAATTGATACATCCAAAACCAGATGCAACTGTTAATGTAACATTGTATGAGCCGGAACTGCTGTATAAGTGTGATGTTTCATGGCTTGTGCTATTACTGCTGTTATCTCCAAAATTCCAGTTGTAAGAACTGATGGTGTCGCCATTTGTGATTGATGAACTGTTATTGAAAAAAGTTGTTGTTCCATCACAAACATTTGATGAGGAAAACATCACAGTTGGTAATGGATGTATAGTTATGGTTTTTAATACCGTATCAATACACCCATGATTTGTTGTGACTTTTAATACAACATTAAAAAATTGAGCAGTTGAGTAAAGGTGTGTTGAATTTTGATTGGTATCTAATATTGTATTATCTCCAAAATTCCATATCCATGAGATGATGCTGTCATCTGTTACAACAGACGAATCAAAAAATAAGCTGTTGTTGTATAGACATACATCTGCAGAATTAAAATTGGCGGTTGGTTTTGGAAATACCAGTATGGTATCCTGAACCGTATCTGCGCATCCTAAATTAGATGAACGGACAATTAAACTCATTGTGTAACTTTCGGTTGGGCCGTACAAATGATTTGGAGACCAATTACTACTATCATTAGCAGTGCTATCACCAAAAGTCCATCGCCACGAGGCTATGGTTCCGTCTGCCGGAGGGATAGAGGTGTTTTGTATACTTGCAGAGTCGTGTAAACAAGCATTGGTAAAGGTAAATGCTGCTACCGGAGGAGCAAAAGTGCTAACGGGAGTACTTACCACTCCTGTACACCCCTCAATGGATGTGACAATTAAAGCAACATTGTACGTGTTTGCACTTGAATAATAATGAACGGGGTTTGTTGTGCTACCTGGTATGCTGCCATCGCCAAAAACCCATAAATAGCCGGATATGGAAGTTGTTGTATCAATATAGGAAGTGTTGATAAAATGAATGCTATCGCCAAGGCAAACATTATTATGTGTAAAACCGGCAGTTGGGTTGGGGTAAATTTTAATTATTTTGCTTGTGCTATCACTGCATGACAAACTATTATTAACGGTTAGTTTAACGGTATAAGTTCCGGCAGTTGCATAAGCATGCGAAGGATTTTGTGATGTGTTTGCCGGGCTATTGTCACCAAAGTTCCAATTCCTGCCAGTAATAGTACCTGCAGCAGTAGAAGAGCTATCAGTGAATTGAATGGCGGTTCCCAAACAAACATTTGTGCAGGTAAAAGCAGCTTTGGGTTTGGGTTTTACAGTAATAGTGGCTGAACCACCTTGCGTCTGAATACATGCCGTTGTACTTGCTTCTTGTACACTTACTAAAGAATATGTAAAAATTCCTGAGGAATCAGTTGGTGCAGATATAGCGATACTATCGCCTGCCTGCGTTGTTAAAATGGGTTGATTAACCCCATTAACAGAGTATACAATAGAATATGGTGAAGTTCCCCCAGCACCTTTTAAAATTATTTGAGGTGGAGAATCATTCATACAAACAGTGTTGCTGCCGAAAATAGTTGCTGTTGGAAGTGAGTTTATTGTGATCACAGCAGTTCCACTTTGCGATTGAGAACAGGAATCCGGACTATAATCTTTTACACTTACCAAGTTAAATGTAAAAATTCCGGGAACTGTTGTTGTAAGGGGGACAAATGCTGTATCGCCAATGCTGATGGTTGTCAGGTTAGCACCGTTGTTCACATTATAAGTGAATATGTATGGTGATATTCCTCCGGCACCTGTAAAAATAATATTCGGAGAAGGGGCATTTTGGCAAACTACAGTTGTACCGGATATACTTGCAGCAGGAAGAATGACTTTAATGGTTGCGCTGCCAT
>JAHEXZ010000026.1:42515-56705 GCA_023251835.1 Bacteroidota bacterium
GAAGGGGTTGTAGCTGTGGCATCTTTAACACTAACAAGGTTATACGTGTATGTTCCTGCAGTTCCTGTTGGAACTGTAACAGTGGTTGTGCTATCACTTGTTGTTGTTACAGTTTGGTTACTCCCGCCATTAATGTTATAAGTAAATGTATAAGGCGCAGTACCAGCAGAACCTGTAAATACAATTGCTGGCGAGGTGGCATCTTTACAAACAGTATCCGATCCGGAAATGACAGCAGTAGCCATTGTACACGGATTAACAGTAACAGTGGCACTGCCTTGAGTTAGTGCAAGTGTTGATGAAGCGGCACTCTGCACACTAATCAAACCATACGTAAATGAACCTGTTGTGGTTGTTGGTACGGCAATACTTACGCTATTTCCGCTGGTAGTAGTTATTGTTTGGTTACTACCGCCATTGAGTGTATATGTAAATGTATATGGTGCAGTACCTCCGCCACCAGTAAAAGTAATATTGGGCGAAGCAGCATTATTACAGACGGTTGTTGTACCAATAATAGTAGCTGTAGGAAAAGTGCATCCATCAAAATAAAAGTATTGATTATCCAGCCAATCAACTCCGTCATTTGCACCTTGTGCTCCATCGTAGACTGTTCCTGACTGGTCAAATCTTCCAATCTGGAAATAGTTGGCACCATCGCCTTTGTTAATGCCCACTGTAGCAGCAATTCCGCCAAATCCATTGGTTCCGGAGGAGGCAGCTCCTGTTGTCCATTGCATATCGCCATAGAAAAAACCAATATTGTCTCCTGTTGGTAAGATGGGGTCGGTACCATTTGTTATAATTAACTGAAATGAGTTTAATTTATCTGTTTCCTGGTTATAATAACCAACAGCATCCCATGTAATATATAACGCAGTGGAAGTAACTTTATAGTTAACAGTGCCACCGCCCCCTGGTCGTGTGTCAACATCACCCCAGAAAGGGGCAATCATCACATAATTGGCACTTGGAAATCCTGTGGAAGAAAAAGAACTATATGGAGAGCCGAATGAAATATTTCCATTATTATTTATGAAAATAGAATTATAGTTTATTCCGTAAAGACAAAATGAAAAGGGAAGAGCTATAGCACCGGAACTACCATCATCATTGGGACCCATAGCTAATGTATAGGAGCCATCAGGCGGTGTATAAGAAGTTTGTTGTGCACACAACTGCACTGCCAAAAACAAAAGGAAACTAAAAAGAAGCAGTTGTTTTTTCATGCATAACACAATATATCAACAACATTACAAATGTAACTAAATATAATGGTTTTAGGAATTTGTTTTCGAATTGATTCACATGTTACATTACATCCTGTCCGGCACCTCAATTCCCAACAGAGCCATAGATGACTTTATAGCACTACCAACCGTTTTAGACAAATGCAGCCGGAAAGTCACAAGTTCCTTTTCTTCCTTTAAAATGGGGTTATCATGGTAATACTGGCTGAATTCTTTTGCCAAATCATATACATAGTTGGCAATAATGGCCGGGGTATATTCAGCAGCAGCCTGGTTTAATATAGTTGGAAAATCATATAACTTAATAATAAGTTCTTTCTCCTGTGGCAGCAGTTTGCCCGGAGCAATTACAGGAGTTGTTTCATCAAAGTTCAGCGTTTCTTTTGCCTTACGTAACAAGGCTTGCACCCTCACATAGTTAAACTGTATGAAGGGGCCTGTATTACCATTAAAATCAATAGATTCAGCAGGATTAAAAAGCATTTTCTTTTTAGGATCCACCTTAAGCATAAAATATTTTAATGCCCCCAAACCTATTGTTTCGTATAGTTTTTGAGCTTCTGTTTCATTCAAATCTGTAGCTTTACCAAGCTCTTTGGATGTTGCAGCAGCAGTATCAATCATTTCCTGCATCAGGTCATCTGCATCTACAACAGTTCCTTCACGTGATTTCATTTTACCTTCCGGTAATTCCACCATGCCATAAGACAAATGGTACAGCCCTTCCGCCCATTTATATCCCAGTTTTTTTAATATCAGGAATAAAACTTTAAAATGATAGTCCTGCTCATTAGCAACGGTATAAATCAATTTATCAAAATGAACTTCTTCGGCACGTTGTATAGCTGTACCCAGGTCTTGTGTCATGTATACAGAAGTACCATCGGCACGAAGTAAAGTTTTTTCATCCAAACCATCAGCAGTAAGGTCTATGAACACGGAGTTATCCGGCCTGCGTTTAAAAACATCTTTTGCAAGCCCTTCTTCGATAGCACTTTTTCCAAGCAGGTAGGTCTGGCTTTCATAATATATTTTATCGAAATCAACTCCCAGCAGTTTGTAAGTAGATTCAAACCCTTTGTATACCCAGCCGTTCATCATTGCCCACAGCTCTTTTACAGCAGTATCCCCTGCTTCCCATTTAAAAAGCATCTGTTGAGCTTCCTGCATCAGTGGAGCCCGCCTTTCAGCTTCCTCTTTTGTTTTTCCCTGTTTAACAAGAGCATCAATTTCCTGTTTGTAGTGTTTATCAAACTCAACATAATATTTACCAACCAGATGATCCCCTTTAATACCTGTTGATTCGGGTGTTTCACCATTCCCCCACTTTTGCCATGCGAGCATGGATTTACAAATATGTATTCCACGGTCATTCACAAGGTTTACTTTAACAACCTTATTTCCTGCAGCTTTCAATATTTCTGCAACAGAATATCCTAAGAGGTTATTGCGGATATGTCCAAGATGAAGCGGTTTGTTTGTGTTTGGAGAGGAGTATTCCACCATTACTGTTGGAGCATTGGCAGGTAAAGCGGAACTAACAAATGGTTTTCCGACAATTGATTTTAAATAATCTGTCCAGAATGAGTCACTGATGATAATATTTAGAAAGCCTTTGATAACATTAAAATCAGCAATCTCCTGCATATTGGTCTTCAGGTAGTTTCCTATTTCAGTAGCTGTTTCTTCGGGTCTTTTCTTTGATATTTTTAAAAAATTAAATACAACAAGGGTTAAATCGCCTTCAAAATCAGGGTTTGTTTTTTCGAGAACTACTTTTTCTATTGTAGATCCATAAAGCGATTGGAGTGCTTCAATTATTTTTCCGGAGATTTTTTTTTCGATATTCATCACTATATTTTGGGCTGTAAAATTAATGCCCAAAAGTAGTAAAGATTTTAGAATGGGAAGAAAGGCGGTTTATAGTTGCGCAGCCAGATTTCCCTGAATCCAAAATGGTTCATGTAGATCTTGCTAATAATCGCAGAAAATGCATCTTTTGTCTGCATAAATATGCGGTATCTGCAAGGAAGAATAGTAGGTCATGCCAACAGGCTGCATACCGCAAATAATGCCGTAATTAATGCCACAAATTATTCTTTTTAAAAATCAATATTATTTATTCAACGTTCTGATAATAAACATATTATACAATATAAATAATGCCGCAAAAAATATCGCAAATCATACCGTAATTAATACCTAAAAATTGCTATCTTTGTATCTGTAAAAACAATGAAAAATCTGGAACTATATACAGATCCTGCTTCAATGACTCCTTTACTGCCTGAAAAGGGCGCTGGACAGCTATATGAACTAGCCTTTACCTTAATAAAAAAATCAGCAGCACTTTCGAATGCTTTAAATTCAACTACGAGAGAAGCCTTAGTCAGGCTAATTGAGCCGATGAACAGCTATTATTCTAATTTAATAGAAGGGCATAATACACATCCTCTTGACATTGAAAAGGCGCTCAAAAAAAATTACTCCAGGGAACCTAAAAAAAAACTTTTACAACTTGAGAGTAAAGCCCATGTGAGGGCACAGGAATTAATGAAAAAGAGATTGCGGGAAGATGATCCCGACATATATTCTCCGGATTTCATCAGGTGGTTACATCTGGAATTTTATAAGGAGATGCCCGAAGAATTTCATTACAGCCAAACCCACAGTGGTAATAAGGTGAAAATAATTCCGGGAGAATTCAGAGCCTCAGAAGTAGAAGTCGGACATCATATTGCTCCTGCATCTGCCACCCTAGATCAGTTTCTCAAATTGTTTTCAGAAACATATAACGGGGCTAAAAATCCGATAGATCAGATTATTGCTGCTGCTGCTTCGCATCACAGGTTGGCATGGATACATCCTTTTCAGGATGGTAACGGACGCATTATTCGTTTATTCTCAGATGCCCTTTTCATTAAAGAAGATATTGATGCAAATGGATTGTGGTCTATTTCAAGAGGGCTTGCTATACATAATAAAGAATATTATTCTGCTTTAAATAATGCTGATCAGAAGCGATGGAACGATTACGATGGACGGGGCAATCTGTCTAACCGGGCGTTAATTGCTTTTTGTGATTTTTTTCTAAAAACAGCGATTGACCAGGTAGAGTATATGACTTCTCTCCTTGAAATTGACACTGCTCTGAAAAGAATTGCGTCTTACGTTGATATTATGGTAGCAAGGAAAGAGCTGAAACCGGAAGCCAGATATATAATTGAAGAAGCATTTCTGAAAGGCAAAATTACCAGAGGAGAAGTAGTACGACTTACCGGAAAATCAGAAAATACTGCAAGAAAAATCATGAAGGAAGTAATGGATAAAGAAATCCTGATTTCAAAATCTGACGATGTTAAGACACCGTTGTACATTAATTTCCCTATGAAAGTGGCTCCTTTTTTATTTCCAAAATTGTATCCAGGTGACATTGAAGCCACTTTGTGAAGTTAAACCACCCCCCTACTTCACCTCCCCCACAAAGGTTTTCTTAAACTCCTCAAAATTCTTAGATTTATAGTCACCACTACCCAGAAATTTAATGATGGGCTCAAACTCATTAGCACGATGCAACCCAACAATAGTTTGTACCCGTTTTATATCTGAATCTACAAATACTACTGAAGGATAAGAAAGTTTTCCATCCAGGATAGATATGGCAAAATCATGTACAGGACGCTGTGTGCCGGGTGGGTTATTGTTTTTGAATACAAAGCCATTAAACGTCACAGAATCCCATGTTTCAGCATCAAATTTAACAGGGTAAAAATGTTCATTTAAATATTTGGCAATTATTTCATTTCCAAACGTATATGCCGACATCATTTTACAGGGGCCACACCAGCTTGTATATACATCTACCATAATTATTTTAGGGTTTTTGTTTTGCAATTCAACCGCTTCACCAAATGTATACCAATGTATGGCCCCCCCTTTTTCATCAGGCACTAGTTTAGTAACACTGGTAAAGCTTAAAATTACTGCTACAGCAGCAACACTTAGAAGTAGTATAACAGGCTTTAGTTTCATAGTCAGTGAGTTACCTTACTCCATGCATCATGCGTTTTAACACTGGTTTCAATGCAAACATAATCACTGACGCAATACCTGTAAGGACCACAAACACCATAAAAAATTCAAACAAATTATGTATTTCAAACCCGGCAAATACAGGATTTATAGCACTAATCTGGTTGTCTGCCAGTAATTTTAATTGTTCAGCGGTAGGAGTAACGGTTTTGTCTAAGACTGCCTGCAGATCAATTCCCAACTCCTGTGCTTTTGTAAATTTGTCGCCAGTAGCAGGTAAAATAGCTCCCAAAGTTCCTGCTAATGCATAACCGGAAGCATTTGACAAAAAGAAAACTCCATATAACAGGGAAGCAAACCTTTTTGGAGCAAGCTTACCAACCAATGATAATCCAATTGGCGATAAACACAATTCAGCACAGGTTTGAATTAAGTATAATAAGATCAGCCATTTAATCGCTAAAAGACCATCGTTTCCAAGATCTTTTACATTAAATGCGATAATAAAATAACTAACAGCAATTAATGCCAGCCCAATTGCTTGTTTTACAGGTGATATAGGCTCTCTGTCACGTACCCTTAATTTATCCCATAACAAACTAAAGGGTACTGCAAGCATTACAACAAACAATCCGTTAAAAATTTGCACCATAGAAGGTGGCATTTGCCATCCAAAGAAATTTCTGTCGGTTTGATTATCTGCAATAAACGTTAATGAAGAACCTGCTTGTTCAAAGGCAGCCCAAAAGAAGATAACAAAGAAAGCAACAATATAAATAACTAAAATCCGGTCTCTTTCTACCTTGGTTAAAGAGGTGTCAGAAATAATCAATCCGGCTAATGATAAACCACTTGCGTAGATTATAGAGTAAATAACATTTTGTCCGAATACATAGTGAAACAATAAGCCCAATCCAGCAAATGCCACCACTGCAAGGATTAAAGCTTTTGCAGAAAAAACTGCTTTTTGAGATTCTCCTTCTTCAAAATCGGAAGCATCACGTTTAGATGGAAGGCCTCCAAGTGGTTTTCCTTCAGGACTAACAACATATTTGTTTTTAAGAACTAAGAAAACAATTGTTCCCAATACCATCGCAATTCCGGCAGCTAAAAAGCCCCATTTAAAAGCATGTACATCTCTTATTCCACCTACATCTTTTACATCGCCAATAATCGGACAAATCAATTGTCCTAAAAATGCACCCAGATTGATACCCATATAGAAAATGGTGAATGCGGTATCCAGCTTATTTTTTTCCTGCTTAGGGTACAAGCTCCCAACCATACTTGAAATATTTGGTTTGAAAAAACCATTTCCGAAAATAATTATTCCCAATGCTATCCACATTAAGGTTTTAGCGAGTTCGATATTGGACGAGAAAACACTTGCACTTGTAAACAAAAATAATTGTCCCACAGCCATCAATGAACCACCAAGAAGAATACAGTTTCTATTACCCAGAAAACGGTCGGCTATAAAACCACCCAACATAGGAGTAAGATAGCAAAGACCAAGAAAACCTCCATAAATCAGGGAAGCCTCTTCTTCTTTTAGTAACAGAGAATTTACTATGAATAAGGTTAATAAGGCCCTCATGCCATAGAAATTGAAACGTTCCCACATTTCTGTTCCGAATAAAACCCATAATCCTTTTGGGTGTTTTAATTTAGCTGTTTCTGACGACATATTTTAAAATTATTTGGTTAACTTTTTATATTGATTTGGCGAATATAAGGAAAAAAATGAATTTGGAAGACCCCACCCCTACCCCCTCTCCAAAGGAGAGGGGGTAGTACATTATATCAAGGCCCTCTCCTTTGGTGCATTTTATTTTGCTGAAAAAAAACATGGTCATTCCCTTGCCCGACAGAAAATAAATATTTTGATAGAAAAATCACGTTTTACTTCCGTTGATGAACAAACGGTATTGAAGGTAAGTAGAAATAAAAAAATTCATGACTTTGAAGATGGTTTACTATACTATTCTGCGTTAGATAGTGGTTGTATTTATATAGTTACCGAAGACCGTAATGATTTTTATTTTTCGGAAGTAGAAGTATTGCCTAGTAGATTGTTTATAGAAAAATATGTCTTTAAAATAAACGGTTTTACCGATTTATAATGCGATCTGGCATATGAGGAATTATTGTTTATTAAACACCAAGTTGAATAATTGTATTGTTTTTTTGAGTGCAATCATGCCATGCACGATTTATTAACCCAATTTGAAGTGTTTTGCCTGGAGGGATAGTCCTCATCTTCTCCATATTAATTAATCCTATTTGGAGAATTGTGCCTTGAAAAGTATGAATACGTCTATTATGGTTAAATAATCCCATTTGAAAAACTTTGTTTGATCCAGAAAAACTAAGTCCCAAAAAGTGAGGGCGTATGCGAAATTTAGGCTGCCCATTAACAATACTAATTAACAGGATTAAGCTAAAAGCAACTGCTATTCTTTTCATTTTACAAGTTGATTAAAATCGATGCGTTTGTCAATTTAAAACAGTCGCACTATTAATATTTTAAATATTCCCGTAGCTTTCCTAAATCCTTTTGCGGATACATTGTTAATGCGAATGTAAAATTTGTCCTATCTAATAAATCTATCTTTTTAAAATCGTCTTCAGAAAACAAACCAACACTGCCATCACCCATTACTGCAAATAAATTTTTAGTTGAATTCACTGCCAGCGTCATAGATGTTCCGGTACCTAAATCAGCAACTGCATTAATTCTTTTATCAATAAGCATAACTTTTGTTGGTGTTAGCTTGTTGCTTTGTTTATCGGTATAATTTGCATAGATGGTTGAGTATGCTTTGGGGTAGTTAATAGAAGAAACTACCTTTGTAATATTGTTACCAGTTTCAGCTATTTTGGAAGAGGCTCTTAAGGTCAGATTATAAGCCTTAAGAAACCCATTTATAGCCCTTTTCGGTATAAGAGGCATTTGTAGTGCAAATAATTCAGATGGAGATAGTGGTTGGTCACAGTTGTACATTCCTAACCGTACCAAACTAATTTGTCTCAGTGCAACAGGCTTTTTGTATGTTTGAGTTTTTCCACTGATAGAACCCTGTAAATAATTAAAGGATTGCAACGTCTTTTGAGTAAGGTTTAACTTTATATTTCTTTCTAATTTAGCAAGTGAATCTGGAAATGCATAACATAAAGAGTTATAATAACGTTGCCATTGGCGATAGTCCAATTTTCTTTCTTTTTTATTCATTTTAGGTTTAAAATTTGTCCAGAGTTTGTAACAATATTGTTCCCTGTATATATATACATTTATATTGAACCGTTTTTGTTGGCGAGGAGAGGCCTTCGTATAATTACAATATAAATTCTTATTGAATGTTTTTTTTCTGCGCGTTAAGATTTTTGTATAATCACGAAATCTTCTATCATAATTTTTCTGAAGTTTTTCAGGTAATGCTTTACTATTATTGAAAGGGTGAACAGGAATGCTTATGACACCTTTTTTTTCTTTTAGTTTAAGAACAAATTTTTCATCCGATTTTTCAATTCGTATATCTGAATATTTTTTATTACGAATATATTTTTTTTGAAATGCTTTTAACGTTTCACTTCCCTCAGAAGCCCATATTATTCCATCAAAGGTTCTTAATTCGGGGTTAGTATTTGAGTGACCAAGATTTTCTATTTGAAACAAACATTCATCTTTCTCTATGGGTATATTCTTGTTAGTATAAATTTTTAAATATAAATATCTGTTATACTTATTATTAAAATATTTAGTTAGATAGCAATAGGACGATTCTGTGAACCGGCTATCAAAAGAGGTAGTATCATATTGTCTGAGCAAATCTCTGTATTGTTCCCAAACATTTGATAATATAATACCATTTTGATATGATAACCTATAATTGCCTGCACTGGAATCAATATCATTTTCGGAAAAACCATAATTAGTTGGAGTCAATTGACCCGATATAAGTGGTACTACTATATCAGCAGGGTTATTACTATTAGGTTTAGCAATTTTAATAGTTCCCCGCTTACCCAAATCATTCCAGCTCTTAGTAGCTGTGTCTATTTCATATAAATTATAGCTGTCTGAAGAATCATTGGATACCAGATCGATTGTAATTTCTTTACCGTTTTTAATCGACAATGGTTGATTATTTTGAAAAGCATTTATTTCAAACATTCCAGCGGATTCCATAGGATAATACATTGAATCATTGCTGTATTCCATTGGAATTCCGCTAAATGCAATATCAAAAGGGTTTGAAAATTCACGGTAAGAAATTGTAACGTTGCCGTTTACCGGATTATTGTTTTTATCCACAAAAGTACCATTGGGTATCTTTATTTGGGTACCGGATGGTAGATCTATTTGTGAATTTATATTGGAGTTAATAACAAAAGTGCTTGTTGGTAAATTTAATTCCGGCACTATGGGCTTAAATAGCTGGTTCTGAAGAACAGCGGCCTGTATAGTTGTTTCAGTAAGTGGTTCCTGGTCAGCATCTTCTGTTTTTTCATCTAAAGTTGAGTTTGGGAATAACTTTAGGATTGCTGCTTTTTCCTCTTCAGACAAGCCTTTTTCAACTGAAAAATAATTAATATCAATTCCTCTTAATTTATTAAACTCATCAACATAATTTACAATTAAATTTCCGCTAACATCCAAACTATCCAGATTAGCCAGTTTGGCCATTTCATCAGGTAAGTTTGTTACATAGTTATTGCTGATATTTAATTTTTTCAGGCTTTTTAATTTTGCAATATTGGGTGGTAATTCTGTAATTCCATTTACTTCTAATGATAGTTTTTTTAATTCTGGTAAAGCCGATAGCTTATCTATTAAATCAGCATAATTAATGGATTCATTATCCGTAATGGTAAAACTTTCCAGATATTTTAACTGTTTAAGTTCCGAAGGAAAATTTTCAATTTCGTTACCATTTAATTCAAGTGCCTTTAAATTAGTTAAACCGGATAAATTTTTAAACAAATTCGAATAGTTTAAATCAGGAGAACCCCAGATAATCAGCTTTTCAAGATTTTTAAAGTTAGAAATAATACCAGGAACATTTTTTATTTCATTAAATGTCAGTTCTATCTCTTTTATGGCAGGTTGTTTTGAAAGAGTAACAAATAATTTGTCCCACTCTGCTTCAGAGCTGGCATCTTTTATTTTAAAAGCACTTAAATTTTTAAAGGAGGAGTAATTATCAATCAGAAGCTTCACTTCATTGGTATTTCCGGTAATTCCAATCCTAATTGCTTCATTAGGATGTTTTAGTGCATCAGAAATATTTTCATATCCATCAATATCAGTATCATCATTGTTTTGAGAATTCGTTATTTGTGGTATCCACAGTAAAAGAAGCGCCAGGGACAAGTTCAGTAATCTTTTCATAATTATAGTTTTTGTTAATATAACGACAAACTTTACAAAAGATACAGTGCATATTATATTTATTTGTGGTTACCAAATTGATTATTTTATCTTCATAGAAAATTTGTTTACTATCCTACAGATTATCCAAAATAAAATCCGTCATTTTTGTATACAGATGTAATCGTGTATTGCCGCCTGAAATCCCATGGTTCTTATCAGGATAGATAAATAAATCAAATTGTTTGTTCGCATTTACCAGAGCAGATATCATTTCCATCGTATTTTGGTAATGCACATTATCATCTCCGCTTCCATGAATTAGTAAATATTTCCCTTTTAATTTATCCACATGATTGATGGGTGAATTATCATCATATCCACTGGCGTTCTCTTGTGGCAGGCTCATGTAACGCTCTGTGTAGATATTATCATAATAACGCCAGTTAGTAACGGGTGCAACCGCAATTGCTGTTTTAAAATAATCAGCTCCTTTGGTAATACACAATGAACTTAAATATCCCCCAAAACTCCATCCGAATGTACCAATACGGGTTTTATCAACATAAGGTAAAGTACCCATATACTTGGCAGCTTCTATTTGATCCGCAACTTCTAACTTTCCCAATTGTTTGTATGTACTTTTCTTAAATGCTGCTCCTCTGTAGCGTGTTCCTCTGTTATCAACACATAGCACTATATAACCTTTTTGAGCAAGCATCTGAAACCAGAAATAATTACTTCCGTCAAAGCTGTTGTTAACCATATTACGGCCAGGCCCACCGTAGAAAGTAAGAAATACAGGATATTTCTTATCAGGATTAAAATCAGGCGGTTTTATCATCCAGGCATTCAACTCAATATTCTCAGTAGTCCTGAATGTAAATAATTCTTTCTGGCTTAAATTAAATTCCTGCATTCTTTTTTTTAATGCTTCATTACTTTCAAGCACCCGTAGTTGTTTACCCTGCTGGTTATAAATAGCAATTACATCGGGAGTATTTGCTGTAGAAAAAATATTGATATAATAGTTCATATTACCACTAAATTCAGGGCTATGGGTGCCTTTCTCAATAGATATTTTTTTCTTACCGCTACCATCTGTCTTAATTGAATAAATATCTTTTTCTGTAGCAGTAGTTTCAGATGCTGTATAGAAAATAGTTTGCGTTTTTTCATCAATACCTTTTATATTCACCACATCCCAGTTGCCTTTAGTAATTTGGTTGATGAGTTTGCCATTCATATCATACAGGTAAAGGTGATTGTAACCATCTTTTTCACTTTGAACAATAAAACCTTTTTTATCACCTGTAAAATAAACATAGTCACCTTCACCTTCATGAATATCAATAAATGTATCGCTGGTTTCAGAATATACAGGTTTGGTTTCTCCAGTAGTAGTATTGGCAAACAATAAATCCAGCCGGCTTTGATAACGGTTCATTCTTACTATTGACAACATGTTTGCGTCCAACGTCCATTTAACAGTTGGTATATACTGATCAGTTTCCTTACCTATGTCCATTAGTTTATCTGAACCATTCACTAAATCATAAACATGAATAGTTACGACAGAGTTTTTTTCACCAGCCTTGGGATATTTGAAGCGATACTGGGTAGGATATAACAAATGGTTAAACTCATCAAATGAAAACTCCTTTACCTGACTTTCATCAAATTTATAGTAAGCTATTTTTTTACTATCCGGACTCCAAAAGTAGGCTGTAGAAATAGCAAACTCTTCTTCATATACCCAGTCTGTTGTTCCATTGATAATGTTATTTTGCTTACCATCGGTGGTAATTTGGGTTTCTTTACCGGAAACTAAATCTTTAATAAAAAGATTATTACCACGTACAAAAGCTACTTTAGCACCATCAGGAGAAAACCCTGCATGCATCTGTTTTTCCCCGGTTGTGACAGGTGACGTTATCTTTGTTTTAAGGTCATATACATAATAGTTCTCACGGGTAGAATGGCGATAGATATGTTCTGTTTCAGAGGCAATCAATAATTTAGTTTCATCCGGACTAAATTGATAATTATCAATATTGATTTTTACCCCGTTTACTTTCAATTGGTTAATCCCTATCACTGCCTGTGGTTTCGTTGCTTTTTCATATTCAAAGATGAAAATGGTATCGTTTTCAACAGAAGAATAATGTAGTCCATCTTTCATAGATACTAAACCATAAACGCCCTTGCTGCGAAATGTTCCAATTTTCCATATATCCTCTAAAGAAATATTTCTTTTTTGAGCATTAAGAGAATTAATAATAAAAACCGAAAAACTAATAATAAGAAATCGTTTCATATTGTTTTATTTGTATTTTTGAGAAGAACGAAAATAGCAAAATATACTGAGCGAATTTGCAAACCCATTCAGCCAAAGTATATATTTTAAGAATTTGAAGGCCGATAGTATAGATGGATAAAAAAATTTCCTTTTCTGTATAAAGAGAAAAGGAAATACCATGACGGAAAAGAGAAATCTTCCCTAAGTCATAGAAATTCATTAATGTTTTTTATTTGTTTTACTTGTGTTATTCAAACAGCTTTGTAAATTTGCCATTTAACATTTAAAAACTTATTTTAATCTATATTTTTCGCTATATGGAAATCCAGTTCAGGATTAATGAAAAATTAAGTGCCCAGGATGTTATTGATGTATTCAAAAGTTCAGGTATTACCAGACCTGTTGATGATGTAAAGAGAATACAAACAATGCTTGATAATTCAAACCTGATTGTTTCTGCCTGGAATGGTACAGAATTAATTGGTATCGCCAGATCTGTAACAGATTATAGTTATTGTTGTTACCTTTCTGATTTAGCTATAAAAAAACAACATCAGAAGTTTGGCATTGGTAAAACATTAATTGAACTCACACAGGAAGCTATTGGCGAGCAAACCATGCTGCTGTTGCTTTCAAATATTTCTGCTATGGAATATTATCCTAAAGTTGGTTTCGAAAAAGTTGAAAATGGATACATAATAAAGCGTAAGGCATAAAATGAAATCCCTTTTTATTACCCTGATAGCATTGTGTAATTATACCGGTATCTACTGCCAGCAGGTAAATATTATAAAAATTACCGATTTAGAAAAACGTATTAACAATACTTCCGATACTACTTATATTGTTAATTTTTGGGCTACCTGGTGTGTTCCGTGCGTAAAAGAGCTTCCTGATTTTGATAGTATTCATACAGTTTACACCGGGCAAAAAGTGAAAGTGCTGCTGATTAGTCTTGATTTTAAAGAAGATTTAGAAAGTAAAGTTTTACCATTTATCACCTCAAGAAAAGTAAAATCAGAGGTATTATTATTAGATGAGCTAAACTCAAATTATTTTATTCCAAAAATTTCTAACGACTGGACGGGTGCAATTCCGGCTACCCTGATTAAAAATAATAAACAAGAAAAAGATGTTTTTTTTGAAAAAAAATTGAATTTCGTGCTTTTAAAGGATGAAATTGAAAAGATGATAGAAAGATAGTTTTTTCAAATTCTCATGGGTAAGGTTTATTTTTC
>JAHEXZ010000027.1 GCA_023251835.1 Bacteroidota bacterium
TGGTGGGCCGATACTTGGTCCTGGATGTCCAACTGTTCTTATTGGCGGTATGCCAGCGGCAGTTATGACAGATATGTGCGTTTGTATTGGACCTCCTGACTTAATTGCAAAAGGCTCTACGGGAGTTTTTTTTGGTGGGAAGCCCGCTGCCCGCATGGGTGATAAATGTGCTCATGGAGGAAGTATTACCATTGGCTGTCCTACTGTTTTAATAGGGGACAACTCATCAGGTCATCCACTCGCAGTTCTGCTGGAAATGGTTAAAGTTTTTCCGGGACTAAGACAAAAAATTGCTTTAAAACAAGCTGCTAAAAATGGAATCCCTTTCTGTGAAAAATGTCATGAGGCTATGTTTAAAGCAAGTGCAGCCAATACATTCCCTCAGGGAACTGCTATTTCTGAAGAAGAGTATGAACAAACCCAGAAAGAATTTGCTGCTGCCATAAATAGGAGAAATATCTTTTTAAACGATCCTGTTATTGAAGCTGAAAAGAAAAAAGTAATTACTGGTCGCCTGGCTTCTATATATACATATCTTTCCGTTGAAGAGTTAACTGCAATAAAAGTATATACAAGCAATTTGAAACGTAATAATGAACTCATATATAAAACCCTGAATAGGGAATTAAGAGAAGGGACATTAAGCGATTTTAATAAAGGTTTGAACGATTTACTTTCCAGTGGATTAAGCAAACTTCCTCTATACCAGAAAAATGTATTCAGAGGTGTATCTTCTAATGAAGCGGATGCTGCAAACAATTGGAAAGTTGGAGAGCAGGTACAATTTAAAGATTATAAATCAACTTCTACAGATACTCGGGTGGCGGCTGTTAATTTTAGTTCTAAAAGAGGAAGTGGTGTCATCTATGAAATAGTTGGGGCTAATGGTTCAAAAGTTTCAGATATGTCTGACTTTGCCGGGGAACAGGAGGTTTTATTAAGGTCTGATTCAAAATTTATTGTCAAGGAAATTATTCCTGACTATGCTGTACTTGATAAAAATTATGAGGTTCAATGCATATCAAAAAAAATTGTGCTTGAATATGTAGGGTAAAAAATTATGGAAACTAATTATATAGAAAAATATTTTGAGAGTTCTTTGGCTAATTTGTCAAAACATTTGAATAATGCCAATTTTCCGGCCAATGAAAAAGACAAGCTAAAAATAAGAATTGAGCTTATTAATGAGTTTAAAGAAAAATCAGATATCAAAGTAACATATCAAACACAAAAACAAGCTTTGCGAATACAGAATCTTGCTATGTTAAGAAAAACAAAGGCTTTACCCGAATTAATCGGGAAACAGAAATTAGCAATTAGATTCTGTGATTTGATAACCACTTGTTTGCCTTACGTTGAAGCTTTCAACCCAGCTATTACAAAACCTATTTCTGAATTATGTAATGGTTATAAAAACAAAATAGATTTAACTGATTCAATTTATATGGGAAATTGGCCAGATCGTGAAGAAATTGAACAAGCATTTAAACCTTATTTTGAAAATACAGCATTATCAAAATATGATATATTTAAAGAAGGTTATCAAAAAATCGAGTATTTATACAAAGAGTTGAAGGCAATTGTAAGAAGTAAATGATTTTTAGAGTTGGCCTTAAATAATTAAACGAATAGAGTATCAGCTTTAACGATGGAAAATGATTATTTGAAATATTTTGAAAAGTCCTTAGCAGAGTTACAGCAGCATTTAAATAATTCTGATGTAAATGCATATAAGAAGGAAAAATTAAAAATCAGGATTGAACTTACTAAGGAATTACAAGAGAATTTAGATTGGCAAATAAAAAATCCAATACAAAAACAAGCATTAAGAATACAAAATCTTGTTACTATTAGAAAAAATGAAGCCCCACTTCATTTAATCAAAAATCAGGAACTGATAATTAAATTTTGCGATTTGATAAGTGTTAACATACCCTACATTGAAGCATTAGAAAACATTGATACTACTATTATAAAACCAATTTTAGATTTATGCAATAGTTACAGGCTTAAAATTGATTTTGCTGGCCCAAATTATATAGGAAATCTGCCTGATACACAAGAAATTGAAAAAGCATTTGGCTCATTTAATAAAATTGAACCACCTTCAAAATGTGAAATGTTTAAAGAAAGTCTTCAAAAAATCGGGCATCTATACAAAGAGTTTAAAATTATAGCTGCAGTAGCAGTCGGTGTGTAAACTATCTGTTCCAAATCCTCCAGGCTTCTTCAGCCTGCAAATGTAGCATTGATAATCCATTAACGGTGGATGCACCTTTTAATTTTCCTTGTCTCAGAAATTCAGTTTCTGCCGGGTTATATACCAAATCATATAACAAATGGGAGGGTTGCAGAAATTGATAGGGTATAGCAGGGACTTCACCGATGTTGGGATACATTCCCACAGGAGTTGTGTTTATAATTAGTTTAAAAGCGTTGATGATATACTCATTCAGTTCTTCATACGTGAATACTTTGCTTGTATACTGTGATAATACATTTGCATTTTTTTTGTTGCGGGTAACAAAAAAACAATCAACACCAATTTCTTTCAAGACATAAGCTATTGCTTTTGATGCCCCTCCTGTACCAAGTATTAGCGCCCGTTCATGTTGTATTTCTAAGAAGGGTTTTATACTTTGCCGGAAGCCAAATACATCGGTGTTGAAGCCGGTTAAGATTTGAGATTTAGGGTTTAGTATTTTAATACAATTAACAGCACCCACAGCCCTTGCGGTTTCGTCTAAAGTATCTAACAAAGGAATTATACTTTCTTTATAAGGAATGGTAACATTTAATCCTGCAATTGAGGGATTATCTGCAATCAGCAGTGGAAATTGATTAATATGTTCAAGCGGATACAGGTTGTATTCGCAATCACGGATATTTTCTTTTTCAAATTTTGCAGTGAAATATTTTTTTGAAAAAGAGTGGGAGAGGGGATACCCGATTAACCCATATATTTGTGACATTCTTATTGGAAGAAACTATTTTTTCTTAGCCATTCTTAGTTTAAGGACTTCTATTATAATGGGTAGTATTGAGATAAAAATAATACCCAAAGCAACCAGCTCAATATTTTTTCTTATCCACGGAATTTCACCCAGGAAATAACCAGCAAAGGTTAAACTTCCTATCCATAAAGCACCGCCAAGAATATCGAATGAAAGAAATTTTCTGTAATTCATTTCAGCAACACCAGCTACAAAAGGAGCAAAGGTTCTTACAATAGGAACAAAGCGTGCCATGATAATGGTTTTAGTGCCATACTTTTCATAAAATGTATGTGTTTTGGTTAAGTATTCTGGTTTAACAAGATTTTTACCCCGGAGTTTTATCTGTAACGCCTTTAGCCCAATCTTACGGCCTACCCAGTAATTGGTATTATCACCAACCACTGCCGCAATAAATAAAAGTATTACTAAAAAAGCCATATTCAGGTAACCTAAACGTGCAAATAAACCCGCTGTAAACAATAAGGAATCGCCTGGAAGAAAAGGCATGATTACCAATCCTGTTTCAATAAAAATGACAAGGAACAAAATAATATATACAGCATCATTGTAATTCTGGAACAACCACTCAAAATCAAGGTGGATAATGTGTTTGAAAAGTTCTAACATAAAATGGATTTTTGGATTCAGAGTTTATAATCCTAATATTTAGCTATTGCAGGGTCTATTTCATTTGCCCAGGCAAGAATACCACCTTTGAGGTTATAAACATTCGTGTATCCTGCTTTTTCCAGTGCCTGACAAACAGCACCGGAACGTGCTCCGCTTCGGCAATGAATGATTACCTGTTTGGTTTTTGAAATTTTATCTAAGTTATCCATTACTTGTCCCATAGGGATGTGTTCGCCACCAATTTCAGCTACCTCCACTTCATGGTCTTCACGAACATCAATTAATTGAAAATCGTTTTTGCCGTCTTTTAAGCGCTTTAATTCGGATACGGTTATTTCTTTCATATAGAATAAGATATTATAGGATAAAAGTTAGTATGTTTAACTGTTATTTTGATTAGTGAGATGCTTTATTTTATTCGGCATAATAAGAATTTGAACTTAAAAGTTCAAAACTGATTTATTTTACACTTCAGTACTTTGTTTCATTTCCTTTGGTAAAAAGCTGAAAAAGGTATCACCTCGTAAACCTAAACGTAATGTCTCTAATGGAATTACATCATCATAAGAGATGTTACCTAAATTAACATTCGGTCCCAGTAGCTTTAAAAACCATACCTGCTGCGGTTTTTGAGGCGACTCCCAAATAATATTGTCTTTATCCACTTTTGCCAGTATTTTATTAATTAACAAAGTGTGGGCACTACCATTAGCACGGTAAATACCTACATTCCCGCTTTCACGTGCTTCGGCAATCACTTTCCACGAGCCGGCTTCCAGCTCTTTGTTCATCATTACAGTCCATTTGGCCGGATGAATAATAATACCTGCCTCCTTAGAACCAACTTCAGATAATACAGTACAATTTTTTGAAAGAGTGTTAATGTACTCACATTTTTTATCATGTGGCATCACAATAGAACCATCAGAAACCTCGGCACAATTCAGCTTTAGTTTATCCAGCAGCTTCATATAATCTGTGAACATACCGCGTACAATGAAAGCTTCAAAAAGTGTTCCGCCCAGGTACACTTTCATCCCGGCTTCTTTGTATAATTTTATTTTTTGTTCAAGGTTATTGGTGACATAAGAGGTGCCGAAACCTAATTTTATTAAATCTGCAAGGTTGCTGCTGGCCGATAGAAAATCTTCTACCTGCCGGATGCTCAGCCCTTTGTCCATCATCATAGTAAGCCCTTTGGTACGGGGTTTTTCCGGGCGTTCCGGCAGGTAGGGTAAAGAATAATTCATATACTATTTTTTATAGGATTCAATTAAGTCGGTAATACTTGTGTTTTCTTTGAGCTGTGGTAAATAGTCAAATAGTTCATTATGGATATCATAGTTCAGCTTCAGGGCATTTTGTAAAAAGCTCAATGCTTCCTGTTTTTGTCCTATACTCATCAGGCAGGCTGCAATACGGTATTGTAATTCTGCATTTTGAGGGTGGTATTTTATACCTTCTGCCAATATCTCCAAAGAACCATTTTTATCTTCCTGTTCAAACAACAGATTGGCATAATCTAACCATATCTCAGCATTATCGGGGTCAAGTTTAATTACTTTTTTAAAGGATAATTCAGCATCTTCATAAAACCGCATTTTTTGTTGCAGTTCGCCATAAATATACCAGTAGTCAGCATTTTCTTTTTCAAGTTCTACAGCTTTTTTCACATAGTGTATACCTTCATTAGTACGATCTTGTGCATCTAATACTATTCCTATGCCCAACCATGCGTCTGCAAACTGAGCATTCAGCCCTATAGCCTTGTTATAATATACAAGAGCATGCTCAAAGTCTTCTTTTTTCTCATAGCATTCCCCGATATAATAAAAAGTAGTTGCTTCAGGTTCTTCAAACTTTAAAGTTTCTTTGTAAACCTCTATAGCTTCATCGAAACGGTTGAGGTTGGCTAATGAATTGGCTTTATTAAAATAAGCTGAAGAAAATGCCGGTTCAATAGCTATTGCAAAATCATAGGCATCTATGGCTTTTTCAAACAAGCCCAGCCTGTTATAAGCAACACCAAGGTTAAACCATGCCGTTGATGTATAAGGATATTTA
Source organism: Bacteroidota bacterium (assembly GCA_023251835.1). Taxonomy (GTDB): domain Bacteria; phylum Bacteroidota; class Bacteroidia; order 2-12-FULL-35-15; family 2-12-FULL-35-15; genus 2-12-FULL-35-15. Next base: position 5,691 of record JAHEXZ010000027.1, read on the forward strand.
TCTATAAAATTGGTATAGTATTTTACACTTTCTGCCGATTGTCCGTTGAGTTCGAAACAAAAAGCAAGTTCATACAAGGCAGCTTCATTATCCGGATTTTCTTCAATTGCCTTTTTTAAGTAATAAATAGCATCATCGAATTTGGAATTATTCTCAAATTCAAAGGCGATGGCCAAATATGCTTCATCAATATCTTCTGTATTTTCGGCAGCTTTTTTATAATTTTCAATTGCCTGATCGGTAAGGCCCATCTGACTGTATATAGCTCCTTTGGTCATAAATAGTTCGGCATTGCAGGGTTCCATACTCTCTACATAGGAAAGTATCTCCAGGGCTTTTTGGCTTTGGTTGGTAGCCGCAAATATCTGCGCTTTGCGCAATAAAAATACAGTAGAAAAAGGATATTGTCCTATTGCATATTCAATGGACTGTTGTGATTTTTTCAGATTATTTTTTTCGAAATAGTAATCAATAATAGCTTCATACTCTTCTGAATCAAAAAAGTAATGTTTATTGCTACTCACCATCTCTTCAAAACGGCTAACAAGCTGTAACAATTCTTTAGCTCCATTATTTTCGTTTCTATATTCTTCGCTACTCATCTCTCTTGGGTTTTAATGGTCAGTTTAAGAAAAGTTTATACTTCGGCTGAATGAGTTTGCGATAGTTCGACAAGCTCACTAACCATAACAAACTCACTCGCTCAGCGTTACTGAATCTAATCGCCTTTGCTAGGCGCAAATTCAGTAAGATTCAGTATAAATTAAATTTCTTTTTAGCTTATAACTTTATGTTTATTCTTAATACGTAACATCAAGTTATAATATTACTCAAAGGTACTAAAAAATGGGATATAAAATGATATTTTTCTCAACAGAAAATGCAGATTGTTGAGAACTAATTCTTTAAAATAATCTGGTAAAAAGTTATCTTTGTAGGCTTAAAAGTTTTAATACATTTTTTTAGATTGTTTTTATACTTCATCTGAATATGTTTGCAAAACTTACAAACTCATTCGCTCAGTATTACTGACTCTAACCTGCTTTGCTATCGCAAATCCAGTAAGATTCAGTATATTTAATATTTCTTAATAGATTCTAACATTAGAAAAAGGTAGTATAGACGTATGACATTAATTAAATCAATTTCGGGTATCAGGGGTACAATAGGAGGAAAACCAGGCGAAGGATTCAGTCCTTTGGATATTGTAAAATTTACTTCTGCTTTCGCAACCTGGATAGCCAATAATTCAACCAACAAAAAGATTAAAATTGTTGTAGGGCGTGATGCCCGTATTTCAGGAGAAATGGTGAATAACCTGGTAATAGGAACATTACAGGGTATGGGTGTAGATATTATAGATATTGGTTTATCAACTACACCAACCGTTGAGATTGCGGTACCTGAAGAAAAAGCAGATGGAGGTATTATTCTTACAGCCAGTCATAACCCAAAGCAATGGAATGCACTGAAATTACTGAATGAAAAGGGTGAATTTATAAGTGAAAAAGAGGGAGCGGAAGTATTGCGAATAGCTGATAATGAACTATATAGCTATGCTGATGTAAATTCTTTAGGTAAAGTTACCAGAAAAGATACCTATTTTAAAATTCATATAGATAAAATACTGGAGCTGCCTCATGTGGATATAGCCGCAATTAAAGCTGCTAAATTCAAAATAGTGGTTGACTGTGTAAACTCTACCGGTGGTATTGTTGTTCCGCAACTGTTAAGAGCATTAGGAGTAGAAAACATAGTAAAATTATATTGTGACCCAACGGGTGAATTTCCTCATAATCCGGAGCCGCTGCCTGAGAATTTAAGAGATATTTCCAAATTAGTAAAAAAAGAGAAAGCACATTTAGGTATTGTTGTTGACCCTGATGTTGATCGGCTGGCATTTGTGTGTGAAGATGGTGAAATGTTTGGTGAAGAGTATACCCTTGTTGCCTGTGCAGATTACATCCTGAATAAACGTACTCCTGCAGAAAAGGCTGCCGGCAAACGTGCTAATACTGTTTCAAACCTGTCTTCTACCCGTGCATTGCGTGATATTACCGAAAAACATGGTGGCAGCTACAATGCTTCTGCTGTTGGTGAAGTAAACGTAGTGAAATTGATGAAAGAAACAAAAGCTGTGATTGGTGGCGAAGGTAATGGTGGTGTTATATTACCTGAATTACATTACGGACGGGATGCACTGGTGGGTATTGCCTTGTTTTTATCGCATCTGGCAAAGTTTGGTAAAACATCTTCTATGTTGCGTGCCTCTTATCCGGATTATATCATCTCAAAAAATAAAATTGAGCTTACTCCTGAAATCAATATCGACAGCATTTTAACCGGTATTAAAGAAAAGTATAAAAAACAACCTGTAAATACGGTTGACGGAATAAAAATTGAGTTTGATAAAGATTGGGTACACCTTCGTAAGTCGAATACCGAGCCGATTATCCGAATTTATTCTGAAAGTGAATTAAAAGCAACAGCAGATAACCTGGCTAAAAAGATAATGATGGATATTCGTGAGTTTATCAAACAACAGCAAATATTGCAGTTTGATAATTAAATGATGCAAGTGTTTCTGCAATGATTCTCTCCTATTAATGGAAACATTTACAAAATTAAGCTCATGAATCTATAGTTTGTAAAGAATGTCGGTAAGTGATAAAAAGGCCAGGAAAAAAGATTCCAAAGCCGCTGTAAAAAAAAACAATGCTATAGGTGATGCTGCTAAAGCATATCCATATATGTTGTGGGGCATTTTAGCGCTTGTTTTTGTTGTATTTATACCAGCCCTTACCAATGACTTTGTCAATTGGGACGACCCTAAATATGTTCTGGATAATACCCTTATCAAAGACCTGTCTGTTAAGGGAATAAAAGCGATGTTTACCAGCTTTTATGGTGGTAACTATCATCCGTTAACAGCATTATCAAATGCCATAGAATTTAAGTTGTTTGGGCTAAATCCAAAGCCCTTCCATTTCTTTAATCTGTTAATACATATTGTTAATGCTTTCCTGGTGTTCAGGTTGATGCGCTTGTTGTCTAAGGATATGAGGATAGCTTTGTTGGTTACCCTATTGTTTGGCATACATCCTATGCGTGTGGAATCTGTAGCATGGATATCGGAAAGAAAAGATGTTCTGTATACATTGTTCTACCTGCTTGCTACAATAAAGTATATTCAATATCAGCAGAAGGAGAAAGCTGTAATGAAAGAATATATAGTTATTTTTGTTCTGTTTCTTTGCTCCTTATTATCCAAATCGGCAGCCGTAGTATTTCCATTAACATTGCTATTGATTGATTACTATATGGATAAAAAGTTAAGCATCTCTCTGTTCATTAAAAAAATTCCTTTTTTTATACTATCTCTTATTTTTGGTCTGGTTGCTTTACGCTCCCAGGGCGTGGATGGAGCCTTATCAGATTTAACTACTGTTTTTACCTATGCTGACAGGATATTCCTGGTATCCTATTCCTTAGTATTTTATATGATTAAGCTATTCCTGCCTTTTCACCTTTCTGCTTTTCATGCTTATCCTGATAAAACGGGTGGCCTGCTGCCCTGGTTTTATTATGCTGCACCAATTATATTGGGTTTCCTGACGCTTATAACGTTCAAGATGAAAAAGTTCAGAAAAGTGCTGGTTGTTGGCTTTCTGTTTTATCTGGCAAATATAATCTTAGTGATACAGTTAGTTCCAATAGGGCAGGCGCTTGTATCGGAGAGATATTCGTATATGCCATATATAGGCTTATTTTTTATACTTGCACACGTACTCATTTATTTATTTGATAATTACAAAAACTATAAAGTGTATATGCAATATGCTGGTATTGCCTGTATATTAGTCTTTAGCGTAATTACTTTTGGCAGAAATAAAGTATGGAAAGATGGTATTATACTGTGGAATGATGTTATAAAAAAGAATGCTAAAGTAGCTTTTGCATATTATAATCTGGGTAATGCTTATAAAAATAAACAGGATTTTCAGAGTGCAATAAATGCCTATTCAGGGGCGGTGAGAGTGGATAGCGTATATCAGATGGCTTATTTTAACAGGGCTCATGCTTATGCGGATATACAGCAACATCAGCAAGCTATTGAGGACTATAGTAAAGTGGTACAACTTGCTCCTAAGCATCAGGAAGCATATTATAACCGTGCTGTATCCAGGGCCACTCTTAAACAATATGATGCAGCTATAGAAGATTATACCAGATCATTGGAGTTAAAGCCCAATGATGCAGCAACCTATTATAGCCGTGGCAATATGAAAGCCTTTAAAAGCTTTTTTGAAGAGGCGATACCGGATTATACAAAGGCCATAGAGCTTGATCCTAAATTATCGGATGCGTATAATAACCGTGGTAATTGTAAACTTAACCTGAAAAGAATGCAGGAGGCCTGTGAAGATTGGAGGATTTCATTGGGTATGGGAAATAAAAATTCAGTGGATATGATTAATAATTATTGTAAGTAGAATAAATAGAATAATGAAGGTTTATCTTGATAATGCCGCTACAACACCTTTAGATAAGGAAGTGCTGGATGAAATGTTGCCCTATATGACTGAGTTTTTTGGCAACCCTTCGTCTATTCATTCTTTTGGACGTAAAACCCGTGCGGCAATTGAAAATGCGCGGAAGTCGGTAGCACGTTTACTAAATGTATCACCTTCTGAAATATTCTTTACTTCCGGTGGTACAGAGGCCGATAATATGGCTATACGATGCAGCATACATGATTTAGGTCTTAAGTATGCTATTACAAGCAAAATTGAGCATCATGCTGTTTTACATACTTTGGAAAAACTGGCAGAAGAAGGTGTTATAAGGCTTAGTTTTGTTAATCTTACACCAGAAGGGCATATAGATATAGAGCATCTGGAGCAATTATTAAAGAACAATGATCGTAGTTTTGTATCTCTGATGCATGCCAATAATGAAATTGGAAACTTGTTGCCTATAAAAGAAGTTGGAGAAATATGTGTCCGCTATAATGCTATCTTCCATTCAGATACAGTACAAACCCTGGGGCACTATGCGATAGATTTGCAAAAAATAAATATTCAGTTTATAACCTGTGCAGCACATAAGTTTCATGGCCCCAAAGGTGTTGGCTTTTTATATGTTAACAGCAAAATAAAGATTAATCCATTAATATATGGAGGTAGCCAGGAGCGCAATATACGCGGTGGTACTGAAAACCTTTATGGCATTATTGGCCTCGCTAAAGCCCTGGAAATTGCATTGCGCGATGTAGAAAAGCATCAGCAGCATATCAAAGAACTTAAAAATTATATGGTGGAACAATTAAAAGAGCATATACCATCAGTAGAGTTTAATGGTTCCTGCCTGAATAATTGCCTGTATACTGTGTTGAATGTACGTTTTCCACATACTGACAATGCCGAAATGTTATTGTTTAACCTGGATATAGCAGGTGTTGCCGCTTCCGGGGGCAGTGCCTGCAGTTCAGGCAGTGATATCGGCTCTCATGTATTACGTGGTATCGGAACTGATATTACCCGCCCTTCCGTACGTTTTTCATTCAGTAAGTACAATACAAAAGAGGAAATTGATTATACAGTAAACAAACTGAAAGAGTTGTTTGCTGTTGGAGCGCGTGCGGAGAGGTAATACAGTTCATAAACCTGATATGTACTCTAAAAAGATTCTCATTCCTGTTCCCTCTTATGGTTTTGACCCCACAGAAGCTGCTATTCCCTGGAAATTGCTTTCGGAAAAGAACATACAAATTCAATTTGCAACGCCTGATGGAAGAAAGGCTGCGGCAGACTATATAATGCTTACCGGGCAGAGATTGGGTATTTGGAAATCAATTTTGCAAACCCGGCAGGATGCAGTGGATGCCTATTCTAAAATGGAACAAAGTAAAGCTTTTTGCAATCCTTTGAGTTATGCTGAAGTAAAATATCTCGATTTTGATGCTCTTCTATTGCCTGGCGGGCACGATAAGGGTGTAAAAGAATACTTAGAATCAACTGTTTTACAACAGCTTGTAGTTGATTTTTTTAAGGCCAATAAGCCGGTTGCTGCTATTTGTCATGGTGTGGTACTGGCTGCACGCAGTATTGACCCTGTAACACGTAAATCTGTTCTTTACAATTATAAAACAACAGCCTTGCTTCATTCACAGGAGTTAATGGCATATAACATGACTCGTTTATGGTTGAAGGATTATTACCTTACTTATCCTGATATTACTGTAGAAGAAGAAGTTACAGCAGCATTAGCCGATAAAGCCAATTTTATTAAGGGTACTGCCCCTTTGTTCAGGGATGATTTACAGCATTTACAAAGAGGCTTTATTGTTAGAGATAGAAACTATTTATCCGCCCGCTGGCCGGGAGATGCTTATAATTTTGCTCTTGAATTTTTTAGAATGTTGGAGGAAGGATAATTCAATCAAATGCTATTTTGCTTCATGGATATAATGATATAAGAGTTTGAACACAAGAAGCTTGCGTTAAAGGCTGGAACAAAAAAACTGCCGGGTTTAATCAAACACTTCTGACAGTTTAATTGTATTGATTATTTGACTATTTCAATATTCTTTATAGCAGCATAAGCTGGCTGAATAATCCATTTTCCTTCTTTATCAATTACACCCCACTTATCGCCCATTTTTACTGCTGCATAACCATTTTCAAATTTTTCTGTTCCTTCAAATTGAGGTTCAATAACCCATTGACCTTTATTATTAAAGTATCCACTTTTTCCATTTCTTGTTCCTTCAGCCAGACCATTTGAAAAATCTCCCCATGATTTTGTATCGGTTATATGCATAATCCCGCCTGTTTTATTAACATAAGCCCATTCTCCTCCAATCTTAACGCGGGCCATCCCGCTTTCAGGATCAAAATTTTTCGCGGTTGAAAACTTAGGTTCGATTACCCACTCTCCATTTGAATTAATATAACCGAACTTATTTTCAGAATTTGAATCATCTTTATCCTCGGGCATTTTCGCCCATGCTAATCCTGAATGAAAATAGCCCACACTTCCAAATTGCGCTTGTATAGCAACTTTGCCATCTTTATTTATAAACCCCACCTTTTTGTCGGCAGTTCTAAAGGAAGCAAGTTCTTCGGAAAATGGGTTAATATCAATAACACCTGTAAGGTCAACCTTAAATTCTTTTCCTTCTGTGTTAAGGACTATATATTCTCCCTTTAATTTTGCAATTGAATAACCATGATTAAATTCAGATACATAGTCGTATTTTAATGGAATAGCAACTTTGCCATTGGAGTTTAAATAACCGCATTTTTCCCCCTGTTTAACAGGAAATAATCCATCATTTTCAGGGGATTCAAAACCTAAGTTATTTAGTAATTTAAAACCGGTGATTTCAGTTTCTATTTTCTCTCCTTTTAAATTTATAAAGTAATAGCTTTTAGTATCTACATCAAATACCGGGGCAGCCCCTTGGTTTGAAAATGGATAACATTTCTTATAATGGGGTTGAATTATCATGGCGCCTTTAATGTTAACATAACCCCAGACATCACTGTCGATTCGTTTCACACGCATTACTAACGTTTGTTCTGTTGTTCGGACAGTTGGAATAGGCTGAGAAGTTGTTTTTTGGGGTTTTGGTTCAGGTGCTTTATTGTATAATTCTTTTTCGCCATTTTGATAATTGATGGCCATTACTTCAGCAATTTTGATGTTGTAAGTAGGGCCATTGGGATTAGAAAATTTTTTGTAGAAGATATCAACATCTGTAATTTCAACTACTTTGACATCAATGACCGAATAATCGGTTTTAATTATTTTATCCTGAGCCATTACTGTTTGCAAAAGAGCAAAACAGAAAATTATACTAATAAAATTTTTTTTATTGAATATTGTTTTCATTATATAATTTTTGTTTAAAAGGCCAGATGGTTTTCAGATCAACTGGCTCAAACAGCCACCGGCTGTTTGCCCTGCCATATTTATTTCGGGTTGGTATACTAATGTATATGGTTATTTCATAAATAATTATTTAGGATTTAGCGGTTCAGAATATGTGGAGTTACAGAGTATCCGCCCATTCCAGTAACAACATCTCCAAGCCTAACTCCAATGTCCAAACTTCCACAACCAATGAACCAACTAACTCCAACAACAGCAGAGGGAGTAACTTTGGTTTGGCTTGATCCAAAAGTGTTTACACTTATTTCAGCACCAATGTTGGGACTCATATGAAGTTTTTTTATTGGAAAATGTACCCTGCTAAGTAGTCCAAAGTTTGACCAGACTGTAGGCTCATTTTCAATATTAAGATTTTCTGTTGCGCCTCCCGAAATACTGGCGGCCAGGTCCCATCTGTTTTTAAGCAGGAAAAAACCTATTCTAAGGTTAATAGTGGCACCAGCATTGTTTTTTGTTCCTCCAATCTGACCTCCAATGTATGCAAACCAAGGACGATAAATAGTTTTAGGCGTTTGTGTAACAAGCTGGGTTGCATTTAAGTCCCATTCGTCAAGCAATTGGGCATTTTCTATTTCATAATTATAATTCCACAACTCTCTTTTAGATTCATTTTTAACCATGACCAGCGCTTTACCTTTGGCTTTAGTTATTTTTGCCAGAATTACTTTTTTCTCACTTGAAGATAAAGTGTTATATTTTTCTGTTGCAGTTAAATACAAACTACCATTTTCTCTCAATTCGGAACTGCTAAAATAGGTTTTGTTCTCACTCAACAATTTATTTAAAATCAGCGCATTCTCCTTAGGATTGATTTCAACAGGAATGTCGGTATACATTTCTTTTTCACCATTTTCGTATACAATCATTTTCAACTCTGTTTTTTTAACATTGTAAGTAGGGCCATCCAGATTGCTGAATTTTTTGTATTTGATTACATCATCTGTTACATCAGTAACTTTTACATCAATAATGGTATTGTCGGTTTTATATATTTTATCCTGTGCAAAAGAAAAACAAGGAAGTAACAAAATCACAGCAAACATTATTTTTTTCACCTTCACTAGTATTAATCCAGAAGTGTTCAACTTCCAAACACTGGAATGCCTCCACAATACTATGCTCAGTTGTTGTTTCATTTTCCTCTTCCAAAATAAAAACTAGTGCCTAGCGATACATTAAGCACAAGTGGTTCAGTTGCTGAAGTATTCTTAAGCACGTCAATAAAAATATCCAAACTAGATCTTTTACTTTTACCAACAAAACTGAGCCCTCCCGATAATTTTAAATTATAAGTAGTAGTTCCGCCATTTTCAAAATTGAATTGAATTCCAACGCCAGCCAAAATCTTTTTCATTCTTTCATAAGTGGTGACACCTATATGAAAATAGGTATTGTTAAATGTATTGTCGGCATTTTTATTTTGCAACATTCCAAAATCAATTGATCCGCTTCCTGCATTGGCAATGTAAAACCCATACCTAAGGTTAATGTTTGTTAAATGTGGTGAAACCATTCCACCTATATGGGCCACAGTCTGCACCCGTTTGTTTTCCGGAACATAATTTTGAGTTATTTGTGAAGCATTATTTTTTTGAAAAGAAGCTGCCTTTAACTTCAGTTCATATAATTGCTGTTCCATTAATTGTTTTTTTTCTTTGTCTTCTGCACTGTTACTTAACAGTGCTATTGCTTTTGTAAGTGCTTGCGATGATTTTTGAAAAGCTCCCGCTTTTTCCAAAGAAATACTATATCCTACATAAGGCAGGTATTCATTGGGATATAACGTAGTAATTTCCTGAAACAAAGCAATAGATTGAAAATATAAATTCTGAGAAGCCAGTTGATTGGCATGCCTAAAATTTGCAATAAGCTCATCACGATTAGTTTTTGTTGAGCCAGATAATTTTTTTTTAAATTTTTCCAACAGTGTTGTGGCTTTTGATGAAATCCAGCCGGGAGCTTTATTTTGCATGGAGGGACTCCAGAATTCACTGGCAAGATCATTGTTTCCCATTAAGGCAAATACCTGGGAGGTATAATAATTTACATCAACAGAATTAAAACCATTATTTCTTATACGATCCAGATAGATGAATGAAGCATCGTAAAAACCGCCCAAAGCAAGAGCATAGGCATATTCCATAATTAATTCCGGATCAGTTGAATTTTTTGCTAATCCAGAATAAGCCGCAACTGCTTCATTGATATTTTCAGTCAGAATAAAATTTCTTGCTTTTTCAATTGGAGAATTATTAACGCGAGCTGAATTAACATTATTTTCATTAGCAACCGAAGTATTAACATCGTACCATTTCTGTTTGTAAAAATATTTTATTACTTGTGTCATGTCAATTGTACCTTTAGTATCAGCGCCATGTCTTAGAATTTGATAAGATATATTATTATTGTTGATTTTTCTAATTTTGCATTTGATTATTTCTCCGTTTACAGTGCTGATAATATCTGTATTCCCTTTTTCCTGAGCAAGAGAAATGAAAGGAAAAAGAACAATTACAAACAAATAAACATGGAAACATTTAGACAACCGGGCAAATGTTGTTTGTTTATGTGTTACCTGATTTGACATATTATTCTTTGTTAAAAAAATCAAATTTGCTCTGTTGATACTAAATTTTGAGTAATGTTTGAAGTAATAGTTTTCTTTGAGATTTTGCATCTTTGTTGCTTAATCATTTTGCTACAAAGGCCTAAAGACAAAAAGATTACCGAGTGTTTTTAAAATTATTTTATATCTACTTAATTCAAAGTTATTGTCCGTTGTTAGTGAGTATCCAGGCACTTGGATACAATTGATCCAGGTTTGGAAGCTCTTTCATAGCAGCTTCTTTGGTTGCAAAACTTTTATAACTTACCCTCCAAGTGCCTGCTCCGCTTTTTCCAACTACTTTAGCATTTGAAAAACCTTTATTTTTCATTGAGCTCACTTCAGCATTTGCTTCCTGCACTGTTTTGAATGAACCAATGATGATGTAATAGTTGTTGGCGGAGACTGTAGTTGAATTTGTAGAAGGTGGAGAAATTGAGCCAGTTGTTGACACTTGTGAACCATTGGATGTAGCTTGTACTTCCTGTATTTTTGATGTTATTGTACTCTCAAGTCCTACTATTCTGATTAAAAGGTTTTCATTGGAATTAAAGACGATGAGTCCTTCATTAAAAAATTTTAAAATACCACCGAATTGATTGGTGATAGTTAATGCTTTTGAATTTTTTAATGAATAAATGGAATTATCAGCAGAAAAATATATCCGATTTCGGATATTGTCTACGGCTATTGATTTTATTTCTGTATTCTTAGGCAAAGAGACCAATGCTTTCAACTTTTTGTTTTTCAAATTAAAACTAAATAATACATTTTGACAGGCAAACAGAATAGAATCTTGCATTTCAACAACTGAAACTATAGGAGAAGGCATATCAAACAATTTTGCATATTTTGCTCCTTTAGCTACAACATATAGTGAGTGTTTTTGTGACTTTTTGTTACGGTCATAGACATACATTACGGATTCTCCTGTACTAATTCCCATTTCATCATTTGGTAACTTAAATAGTTTAGTTAAATTCCCTAATGTGTCCATTCCGCTAAGCTCATTATTTTGAACAGCCATTAACAATTTATCAGGAGTAAATGCAAAAGAATGAATATTTCCTTTTAGCTTTTCCCCAACAGGTTTAATCCCCCCCCATCCTAATACATAAAATTGATTGGCTGTTGAAAGTAAAATATATCTACTCGGGGTAATTTCTAGTGTGTTAATAAACTTATCATTCAGCTTGACACTATCTACTAGTTTTTTGCTTAATAAAATTTCAAACCGCAGGGAATCGTTATTATTTGGCAAGCTATATATACGAAATGCCGCCAATAAATAAAAAATGCTTACAGTTATTTTATTAAAATATGTATTCTTTTTGTTACTGTTCATTTCCTCCCCATTGCGTCAATTGAACAACTATTTTTTGACCTTCACTTTTCCCTGATTCTTCTGGGAAGAGACCTTCACCAATCTTTTTACCAGTTTTAACTCCTGCAAAAAATATTCCTACTCCAACTTTCGCAACCTCTTTCGTAATCTTTGAGCGGGGTAGATCAGCAATTCCATCGGCTATTTTTTCTGACGCATCAATGCCTATATCAGTTTTGACTTTTGTACCAAAAATTTCTCCTTGTGAGGGACATTCTTCTGTGTTAATACATTTAACAAATGCTTTAATTTCTTCAACCCCAGCATTTATAGCAGCTCCGGCTAAAATACTTGCGCCAACTACTGCTGCACCTTCACCGGCTATTGGCACTGCCAGAGCTAGTGCAACATCTTTTGTTAAATCTATTAAATCATCACTAGTGAAACTTATATTGTAAGATTGAGTTTCAATGACACCACTATTGTCGAAAGTTTTATTTGATCCAAGTACTTGAAATGGAGTGCCATTAAAATCTGAATGAGTATTATTGGGTGAAGTAGAAGGATTAAAGTTCTTCGACAGTTTAAAATACATGGTATCAAATTCCAAATTTTCACGAGAAGACGAACTACTTACCAATCGTTGTTTATGCTGTGTCCCAAATCTGTTTTGATCACTATTCGGATGGCCGGCTGATAATGGAGTTCCAGTATAAATATTATCTAACGAGGCTGGAGAAATTAAATTTCCAGGTGGTAAGATTGGAGCATCGTAAGACTTTGGTGCTGAGTTAAGTCCAAGGTTAAAGGATCCCGATGAACTTGAACCACAAGGATCAGTGCAAGTAATATTAGGAGTTGCAGCAGGACAAGAGTTCTGCGAAGCCTGGAGAGCCTCACTTCGAGTGTAAAATGTATGCGATACAGGGCAATTACCAGCATTTACACAACTACTACAATAATATAAAGTACAATTACAATCCATTTGCCCACATGCTGAAATGTTTATGAAAACGATGCCGCTAAACAGGAGCAAGAAAATTTTAATGTAACAAGCTTTATGTTTTGTTTTCATTATTTGATTTACATTTTAAGATTATTATTCTACGAAAAAAAATTTCATCAATGCATGTTTCACAGCTGACCGGCTAAAAAATTCTATTTTATCAAACGAAATTATCAAAAAATCTTCATAGAGTTTTGTTTTTTTATATTTTGGCACAAACAAGGTTCTAATGTTTGTTCTTTTGTCATCAGAAAATCCTTCTTATAAATGCCATCACCGATTTATTCTTTCTCTTTGTAGTTCCTTCAAAACCTCCTCTATACGTTTTCATACGATAAGTGATAGTTCCATTCTTATTTTTTACAACTTCTGCATTTTCAATAAACTCCATATTTGCTCTTACATTAGATGAGTTGATGAAGTTTCCTGTTGCCCAAACAGTTAGGGGTTCTTTAAACATTTTAGACCGCTCTTTAAAATAAGTCGGGCACAGGGTTTCAATTTTTTCAAGCAGTTTGGGGTTATAGATAAGCAGATTCTCACGTGTGAACATAGTATTTTTATGGTAACGAAAAGCACAACCAAAAGCATTTGATTTATAATCAGGGGTTATCATAATTGAATTATGCCCGGGTGAGTCTTTCCATATCTTAATAAGGTATTGAGCAGCTTCGCCATAAGTAGTTTTTTCTTTGGTAATAGGAGCAATCAGACAAATCTCGCCAGAAAAAGAACGTATTTTATTATAGTGTACCTGTTCATTTTTTCTTTTGGGCATATCAATTGGCTCCCCATGCCCAACCAGGTTATAATAAGCCTGATATTCACTGTGATGCGAGGATGCATTGTAAATAGTGTCGTTCCATTTCACAGGATTCAACCCTTTTGCTTTTCGGTAATTATTACATTCTGTCCAAACGAGGCTATCCAGCAGACGGTAGTTGAGTGTACTTACTCTTATTGTATCGTCTGCTTTTGTTGCCTGCTTGTTTATTGGTGCAGCAGGAATTCTGTATGAATAAATTGGAATTTTATGTGGTTCCTTTATTATGTTTTTTTTTCCGTCAATATTAAAAACAATTTCCAGAGTGTCGTTGGAAAAGGTTGTTGTACAAGAATAGTAGGAATGAGCGCTCTGTGCAATAGTACTCATACAAAATAATATTTGTGTGCAGAAAAACATCCAATTGCCAATCTTCTTTGGTATTGCTCCGGTGGTTCTATAAATTTCAGAAGATTTCATTGGGTTTATTTTTAAAGTTTTTTCTTCTCTGTTAGTGGCCTGCCCACCATTGTGATGCATGGATGGGCAGGCAGGGTTTTCAGCTTTCCACCGATTATACTGAGCGAATGAGCTTGCTGGTTTTGAAAACGGTTCGGCTGAGCTCACCGAAGCCTCATTCAGCCGAAGTATAATTTTAATGAGAACCAGGCGGGAGCTCAACACGAAAATCTTTGGAACCTATTTTTTCTCCCCCTCTGTATACATCAATGGTGGCTGTTCCCGGGGAAACAACTTTTGCAATATATTTTCCATCAGCTACGGTGATTATTCCATTGTCTACAGAGAAATTTAATTCTTCATAAGGCACTCCTGAAACATTCACAGATAGGGGGTTGTCAATACCAACATAAAGAACCTCCATTTTATCGGTTGTAATTACACAGGTTGGTTTGCGATGGATAATATCCCCCATAATAAAGATTGCCAGCATACCTCCTATAATAAGAGCAAAGAAAACATCTCTCAGATAAATGTAAGTATCCTCAAGGTTTTTAGAAAAATTGAACAGATATAAAGGGAAATAGATAAAAAATAGAATCCCTGCCCCTAAAAACATTAACTCCACACCAAAGGGCCAGCGCTGTATTTTAAAAACAAATCCTAAAGACATTGCAACGGCTCCAATAAAACCTGAAATATAAATTATCTTAAAATTTTGCTCCGGAACATGCTTTAGTTTATACCTAAGAAGCATTGGAAAATAAATTAATGACAGTGTAGCAAACCCAACTATAAGTAGTAAGCCTGCACCAGGTAAATGCCCTATTTTAAAGGCCAAACTCAACTGAAGTAAACCAACTGATATTCCTAAAACATAATGCATGGTCATAGATTGCCCTCTGTTGGTATCTGCAAGCTTATTGATTATATACACCGGAAAATAAATACTAAGACAGATACCAGTGATTAGCATCAGGGGGCCAGCCCCTGCAAGGTGCGTGATTTTAAAAATGGTGGTCATTATAGTCAGGAATGCTGCGAAATAACCGACAATATTTGCTGTTGTTTTCATAATGATTGAGATTTAATTGTTAGACACAATATAGTTTATTCCCTGAAAAGTTATGCATCTATCTTTATAGACTAAAGGCATAACCAAGATTAATTGCTAAAAAACTTCCTGCAAAATAGCCAAACCCCTTACTTGGTGTATTTGAGGTGATTCCGTTTTTATAAATAGTGCTATTGTCATATCTCTCATATAAATCTGCTCCAAGAGGAATGTCAAGAAAAAGTTTTCCAGGTCCGAGTTTATAATTTCCTCCCAGGCAAATCATTCCAGAGAATGTGCGGTATGAAAAATCGCTATTGTGATCATAAAGAGGGTCTGTGTATATAACAGTTTCAGACATAGTCCAATCCTGGTATCCAAGTCCTGCTGAAAGATAAACGCCTGCTTTGGAGGAAAAATTATTTCCCAGCAAAAAATAAGTAGAAGTAAGAAATACATTTATTACGTGACCTGGATGAAATGTTGCTGTATATCCGGGAGCACCTGATCCCGGAGTATTATCTATAGGTTGAGTATAGTTTTCCCATATATTTGAAGTAATATGAGACCGTACTCCAAAACTCAATTTTTGATTTTTCAAATAATCAAATTTTATCATCCCACCATAACCATCAGGGGTGTATGTTCCTCCGATTCCTAATACAATTTTTTTTTCCAGAGTATCCGGATTTGTTTGTGCCTGTGTGCTTCCGAAGCAGTTCAGTATAACCGAAGCTGTCAGAATGTTTTTGATTAGTGTTTTCATGGTGTTGAGGTTTTAAAGGTTAAACAATAAAAACTTACATCACAAAATTCAACCAAAAAGAGAGGTAAAACAATACAAATACATTGGCATTTTTATATACCAACTAATTGGTATGCTTTCAATAATTTTATGCTGATAACCTTGAAAAGGCCTTTTGATAATGGAAATGATAAGTGTTTATTTTAATATCCCATTTTCGTATGCAAACTTTATCAATCCGGCAAGATTTTTTGTTTTAGTTTTTTGCATAATATTTTTTCGATGGGTTTCAACAGTCCTATAGCTTATAAATAGTGTATTTGCTATATTTTCATTGGTGTATTCTTTTGCCAGCAATTGTACTATCTCAGTTTCACGGGGAGTCAGAGTAATTGATTCCTCCGGCAGTTGGCTCTTCTCTTTTTCAATTTTATTTAAATAGTTGTTTAAAATGCTTTCATGAACTTCACTACTAAAGTATCGTCCTCCCTTAACAATTTCTTTGATTGCATCTGTTAATTGCAATTTTGTTGCATTTTTCAGAACATATCCAGATACCCCTATCATGAGCATTTCTGAAATAAATTCTTTTTCATTATGTGTAGTAAGAATAATTATTTTCGTATCGTATTTCCGCTCTTTGATACGTTTAGCTGTTTCAATACCATTAAGTTTTGGCATGTTTATATCTATAATACAAACATCATATTTATTTTTATCCAACAATTCAAGTACCTGATTGCCGTCAGAAGCTGTGGCAGAAACATCAAAATCTTTCTCCATTTTTAACAGAGAAATAATTCCATCAAGAAACAGTTGATGATCATCCGCGATCAGAAGTCGTATTTTAGCCATTTTCCGAAATTTCTTTTAAAGGAATATCAATAATTACGGTTGTTCCTCTTCCTTCCGCAGCATCAATATGCAACTTTCCTTTCATATAGTCTACACGAGAAGAAATATTTGATAAACCGATACCTTTATTCTTAGATTTTATTTTTTTATAATTAAATCCTTTTCCATCATCTTCCATGGTTATATTGATATAATCAGGGTATTTTATCAATTGTATAGTAACTTCTCTGGCCTGAGCGTGTTTTACGATGTTATTCGTTAATTCAAGAATGATCCGGTAAATGCCTATTTCGGCAGATTCATTAATCCGTTCATTAAAATTGTGCGTAGAAAAATTAATACTTAAACCCGAATGAGATGCAATGTTATCGAATAAATTTTTAAGGCCGGAGATTAACCCAAGTTTGGAAAGGGTTGCCGGCATGATATTATGAGATATATTTCTGAGTTCTTCTATGGCATTATCAAGAAGGGATAGTGTGGAAAAATATTTATTCTTCTGCTCTTCTGTAAGCAACAAATCCTCCTCTTCCATCCGTGCTAATTTAAGTTTTGCAGCAGAAAGAATAGAGCCTAAGCCATCATGTAAATCTTCTGCTATCCGTTTTCTTTCTTTATCCTGAATGGAGATTATAGCGGTGAATAATTCATTCTGTTGTTGATTGATTTTTGATTGAAATTTATTGTACTGCCTTAGCTGATGCCTGTTATATAAAAGAAAAAATGTTGCAGTAAGCAATACGGCAAATACAGTAAATATATTCCGATCTCTATTTTCTTCATCAATTTGTTTTTGCCATAAATCTTTTTGTTTATTGAAATAACTTATATCAAAATTCTTTGTGTCAGCCTGTTGTACGGTGTCTATATTACTTTTAATGCTATTGTTTAGAGTAAGGAAAAGGGATAAGAGAATTATAGTTCTCATGTATAAGATTCTTTAAATTTCTTTTGATATCACAAACTCAGTAAGATTCAGTATAAATGCTGTTTTAGCCTTTCCTTCTTTGCTTCTCTTTGATAATCAGGCTTAATTCACGGCTGGTTTGTCCTTTTACGGATGTATTTTCCTGTGCTCTTCTAATCAGGTAAGGCAATACTTCATTTACAGGTCCATAAGGCACATATTTAGCCACATTGAATCCTTCGCTGGCAAGGTTAAAACTGATATGATCACTCATACCAAGCAATTGAGAAAAATAAATATGAGTATTGCCTGCTGCAATAGCTTTGTCTTTCATTAACCGGGCAAGATACATAGAACTGTTTTCATTATGTGTTCCTGCACAAAAGGCTATTTTGCTTATATTTTCGATACAAAACAAGAGTGCGGCATCATAATCTCTGTCCGTATCCTCCTTAGTATTCTGTATAGGAGAAGAGTAACTTTTTTCAGCCGCACGATCCCGTTCTTTTTCCATATATGCACCACGTACCAGCTTAGTGCCCAGATAATAATTTTTTTGTTGTGCAAGCTCCAATGAATGTTTTAAGTAAGAAAGCCTGTCTTTTCGGTAGAGCTGGTAAGTATTATAAACAACAGGTTTTTGAATATTATATGCAGCCATCATAGTATTTGCAAGCTCATCAATGGCTTGCTGTATCCAGCTTTCTTCTGCATCAATGAAGATAGGTATGCCCGCGTCATGGGCAGCTTTACAAATGCTGTTTACCCTGTTTCGAACACGTTCATATTCTTTTTGTTCATTTTCAGTGAGCTTTTCAGCAGCACTCACTTTTTCTAACAGTGCAAAACGTGCCAGGCCGGTTACTTTAAACACACAAAAAGGTATATATTTATCATTTTTTGCTTTTCCCACTGTGGCAACTGTTTCTCTTGAACAGACATCAAAATCATGCTCGTTTTCTTTACCTTCTACCGAATAATCTAAAATGGTCCCAATGTTAAAACGTTCCAGTTCTTTAACGGTTCTATCACATTCCTCAATGGTTTCTCCTCCGCAGAATTGCTTAAAAATGGTGGCTTTTATTATTCCTTTTATCGGGAAATGTATTTGAATGGCAAAAGTAACAAGCGACTTTCCGATATTCACAAATATGGGATTGGCTACCATTTTAAACAGCCAGTAGGAACGGTTTAAATCCCTGTTGGTTTTGCCTGAAAAGGCAATTTCAGTATTGTTGAATGATAACATCAGCTAAAATCTTTCTAATTTAAACTCATTCTAAATGCTTTTAGAAAGGGTACAAATATAAAAAATTAACCATCCAAAGATAGGTTAAGGAGGAATCAGCCGGATGGTGTCAAAAAATTTCTTAACAAATAACAGTGTTTGGTGAATAAGTTTTCTTAATCTGTAACTATAAAAAATTTACTTTTGACTGTTTTAATTTTAAAATGGAAGTATTATGAATATACATGAATATCAAGGTAAAGCCGTATTAAAAGGTTTCGGAGTGGCCATACAAAATGGTATTGTTGCTGATACACCAGAGAAGGCGGTTGAAGCAGCAAAAGAATTACAAAAACAAACCGGCACAGGCTGGTGGGTTATAAAATCACAAATACATGCGGGCGGACGTGGTAAAGGTAAGATTGCCGGTACCGAGCAGCGGGGAGTTGCTCTTGCAAAATCATTGGATGATGTAAAAACAATTTCTACAAATATTCTGGGGAAAAACCTTATAACACTACAAACAGGTGAAAAAGGAAGAAAAGTAAATAAAGTATTTATTGCTGAAGATGTATATTATCCGGGCGAATCACCAACAAAAGAGTTTTACATGAGTGTATTGCTCGACCGTTCCAAAGGCCATAATACTATTATGTATTCAACAGAAGGCGGTATGGATATTGAAACTGTGGCACATAATACACCGCATCTGATTTTTAAAGAAGAAATTGATCCTAAAGTTGGACTACGTGACTTCCAATGCCGTAAAATAGCTTTTAACCTGGGATTAAGTGGTGAGGCCTATAAAGGAATGGTAAAATTTGTAGCAGCTTTATACAAAGCCTATGAAGTTACAGATTCTTCCATGTTTGAAATTAATCCGGTTTTAAAAACATCTGACAATAAAATTATTGCTGTAGATGCGAAAGTAACATTAGATAACAATTCGTTATTCCGCCATCCGGATTTAGCTGAAATGCGTGATATAACTGAAGAAGATCCAACAGAAGTAGAGGCCGGACAACACAACCTGAACTATGTAAAATTAGATGGTAATGTAGGGTGTATGGTGAATGGTGCCGGTTTGGCAATGGCTACAATGGATATTATCAAGCTTTCTGGCGGGGAACCTGCCAATTTCCTTGATGTAGGAGGTACAGCCAACGCTGCACGGGTGGAGCAGGCTTTCCGGATTATTCTGAAAGATCCTAAGGTAAAGGCCATCCTTGTTAATATTTTTGGTGGAATTGTTCGTTGCGATCGTGTGGCACAGGGTATTGTAGATGCTTATAAAAATATTGGGAATATTAATGTTCCTATCATCATCCGTTTGCAAGGCACAAATGCTATTGAAGCTAAAAAGATTATTGATGAATCAGGATTAAAAGTTTTCTCGGCAATTACACTACAGGAAGCAGCTGATTTGGTGAATAAAGCGGTTAAATAGTTAGATATTAGATATATTATACATTAAACGGGATAAATTTCCGCAATCCAGCCCACACTCTTCGACAGGCTCAGAGTGACCCGTGTGCCAGTCATACTGAGCTTGTCGAAGTATCTGGGTTGGCCATTTTGAAATATAACAATGCGGAAATTTATCCCGTGCACAGTATAGATATGAGATTTGAGTAGTGCGATAAAAAAAACATTTATACTGAGCGAATGAGTTTGTAACCCCGATAGCTATCGGGGTCATTCGCTCAGTATAAAGATTCTCCGCGGCACTCAAATTTCAATTAGTTCTTCTTCCTTCTTTTTTGCTTGTTGTTTGGTCTTTTTGACCTCTTTTTGTTTTTCTTCCTCCAGCTTAATATTATAGCGTATGTCCCGCCAATATTGAGCCCCATAGCTTACAAAAATTTCTGATCCGGCTTTAACATTCTTTGTTGCAGTAATCCAGCCACAATTTTTATAGATTTCGTAAACACAATTATTTTTTATACCATTTACTTTCACCAGTCCATTAGCATCATTTGCATAACGCGCAAGAGCTTCGGGAGTATGAAAAGCATCAATACATTTGTTACGGCTGACATAAAATACATATCCTCCTTCATCAATATCTGCACGTTTTTCACATTGTTTCCAGGTAATTATTTCTCCAAGGTATTCAACAATCCGTTCTCCTTTTTTTATATCACGTTTTGTAAACAGACCTTTACCTGCTTCAGGGATAGTTGATTTTTTTACTTCTAAATCTTCGTACATTTACACTGTTTTTGGGGTTGTGAAAATAATAAAAAAGTTTGATTTGAACTATTGGTTATCAGTTATTGAATTATAAATAATAAAAAAATGCACGTTACTAAATTTCAAAAGCTCATTACCAACCCTTTCTTATTTCGATTATACCTGCTCCAAAAGCTACCGCTTGCTTATGTTGCCGGTCTTAAAGTAGCAGAGCTTTCCAATGAAAAAGCTGCTGTAACTGTAAAATATGGGTGGTTGACACAAAATCCTTTCCGTTCCATGTATTTTGCCTGCCTTTCTATGGCTGCGGAAATGTCGACAGGAGTGCTTGTGATGAATGGGATATTTAACTCCCAGCCTCCGGTATCTATGTTAATTGTAAAGAACCATGCCATGTATCATAAAAAAGCAATAGGTAAGATTACCTTTACCTGTACTGATGGGGGCATGATTAATGATTCTGTTGCTAAAGCAAAAACAACAGGAGAAACTGTTTTAATAGATACTACTTCTATTGGTAAAGATGAAGCAGGTGATGTGGTGGCGGAGTTTGTTTTTACCTGGTCGATGAAAGTAAAAACAAATAGTTAAAGCGCAACTTACCTCCGGGTTATGTCACTAAGCCTAAAATACTTGCTATTTTCCCTTTGCAGGAGGCCAATTTTCTATTTGGGTTTTGTTATGTAGGTCTCTGGTGTTATTACACCAGAGTATAGAAAAAGAATGTATGAAGTATTGGATTTGTATAATGAACCTTATAATGCTTTGTTTCCTGTGGTTTGTTTTGATGAAAAGAGTAAACAGTTGTTAGGAGATGCCCGAAAACCAATTCCATTAAAACCTGGAGGTGTTCTCAAAGTTGATTATGAGTATAAGCGAAATGGCACTTGTAATATTTTTGTCGCAGTCGAACCAAAGGCAGGCAAGCATCATATAAAAGTAACAGATTATAGGAAACGCGAGGACTTTGCAGTATTTATGAAATGGCTGATTGAGGAAAGATATAGTGATGCTACTAAAGTGAGAATTGTATTAGATAATTTGAATACGCATTTTGAAAAATCACTTTATGAAACTTTTACAAAACGAGAAGCAAAAAAACTACTAAAAAAGATTCAGTTTGTATATACACCCAAACATGCAAGTTGGTTAAACATGGCGGAAATCGAAATAAATATAATGGATAAAGAGTGCTTAGATAGGAACATAGAGAGCAAGAAAGAACTTGAGCGAGAAATTAAAATAGGGTGCGATCAAAATAATAAAGAAGAAAGAAAAATTAATTGGAGTTTTACCAGGCAAAAAGCAGATAAAAAATTGTCAAAATATTATGTTTCATAACTAAGTTGTTACGACAACTAGTAGTTATATTTATCTGCCCATAATTTTTTCAGGAACTCCCTCATTTCTTTTTCTCTGGCGTTATTTCCGGGTTCATAAAATTTACTTCCACTTATACTCTCCGGTAAATATTCCTGTTTAAAAAAATTGGAAGCATAATCATGGGAATATTGATAGTCTTTTCCATAGCCAATATCCTTCATTAGTTTTGTAGGAGCATTACGCAAATGAAGCGGTACAGGCAGATCCCCATTTTTCTTCACGGCTTCCTGTGCATTATTAATAGCCATATAGGCAGCATTGCTCTTGGCCGATGCTGCAAGATACGTAACAGCCTGCGACAAAATTATCCGTGATTCAGGCATACCAATTACATTCACTGCCTGAAAACAATTAGTAGCTATTACCAATGCTGTTGGATTAGCATTACCAATATCTTCCGAAGCCAATATTACCAGCCTGCGTGCAATAAACAAAGGATCTTCACCACCTTCAAGCATCCTGGCAAGCCAATAAACAGCAGCATTGGGGTCACTTCCACGAATTGATTTGATGAATGCCGAAATAATATCATAATGACTTTCTCCTGCTTTATCATACAGTGCAATATTTTGCTGAACAATACGGATAACTTTTTCATTGGTAATTTCAATATCATTTCCTCCTATTGTATTTATTACCAGTTCAAACACATTCAACAATTTACGGCCGTCACCTCCAGAAAGTCTCAATAATGCTTCATATTCCGTCACTTTAATATTTTTAGTTTTCAGAATAGTGTCAGTTTTAATTGCAAGATCAAGTATTGCAATTAAGTCTTCTTTATCAAGATGCTTTAAGATATATACCTGGCAGCGCGATAATAATGCAGAGATAACTTCAAATGACGGGTTTTCAGTAGTAGCTCCAATCAATGTAATTGTTCCTTTCTCAACCGCTCCTAATAAAGAGTCCTGCTGAGATTTACTGAAACGATGTATTTCATCAATAAATAAAATTGGATTTTTTTGTGCAAACAGATTATTCTCTTTGGCCTTATCAATTACATCACGTATATCTTTTACTCCCGAGTTAATAGCACTTAACGAATAAAAAGGCCTTTTAAGCTGGTGGGCAATAATATTGGCAAGTGTTGTTTTTCCCACACCGGGAGGACCCCACAGGATGACCGATGGCAATAAGCTTGACTCAATTGCATTACGCAAAATAGCCCCCTCACCCACTATATGTTTTTGCCCAATATAATTATCTAAGCTTGTCGGACGCATTCTTTCCGCAAGAGGCACAGCACTTTCCTTCATTCTTTCATACCATTAACAATCCAACATTCTATTTTTGCAACTGTTGTACTATCCAATCGGGCAGCTCTTCTTGGCATTTTAGGATAGCCCCGCTTCCATTTAACAGTCCCCAGTAAGTCACCATTCCTGCCAGCTTTACGTATATCATCCATAAAAGTAAAATCATAGCCACCTGCTCCTCCATCACTATGACAACGGTTGCAATACTTTTCAAAGAGTGGTTTTATGTCAGTATTATAGGAAAAGTTTTTGCCGTTACAATCTATAACCGGTTCTGATTTAGCTACTTGTTTTTTTGTTGTTTTGCAAGCCAATAATGTTGCTACTCCAATTGTAACTAATACTATTTTCTTCATAAATTTATTATGCCAATTGTAAGAAATTATTTTAATTCAGGTCTTCTATGCTTCCACCTGCGATGAGTCCATAACCAATATTGAGGGGCAGTTTGAATATCCTTTTCCAACAATCGAGTTACACGCTCAATAATTTCACCATATTCAGTTTCCTGTGGATTTTCTGTAACATTAATAAAATCAAGTGTATAGTAACCTCGTTTTACCTTATTTATGCGTCCGAATATAACAGGATAATTGTACTCTTTAGCAAATTTTTCGGCCCCGAACTGTACCCCTGTGTCTTGGTTTAAAAAGGTCATCCAGTAGGCGCTTTTTGGATTTGACGGTGACTGATCAGAACCAAAAATTGTAGCTGTAAGTTGGTCTCTATTATTATCAAAAAAACGTTTTACATCTTTTGTAGCAACCAACTGAAGCCCATATTTACTACGGGTTTTACGCATTTTAATATCAAAATATTTATTGGTAAGAGGGGTATAAATACCCGCTGCTGAATGCTTTATAAGTCTGTTTATGGCAACTGCAAAAATTTCCCAGTTATTATAATGTCCACCGGCAATTATCACACTTCTTTTCTGTTCATGATATTTGTCAATAAGTTCGGGGTTATTACATATCACTCTCTTTGCTATCTGTTTGTCTGAAATAGTAAATGCTTTCAGACTTTCAACAATCAAATCGCAAAAATGCCGGTAGAACTTTTTGCTAATATCGAGGCACTCTTTTTCAGACTTCTCCGGAAACGAATTACGAATATTTTGCAGAACTACTTTTTTCCGGTACCCTGTCACATGATATATAAGAACATACAAAAAATCCGAAAGACCATACAATAAAGGAAAAGGAAGCAATGATATTGGGATAATAACTAAGTAATACAGCAGAACGTTAAAAACAATCATTTATGCACAAAAAATTTTTTTTAACAAAGATAAAAGTATAGTTTTACAAAATCCAACTGAGGCATACAAATTGCTCTGGCACTACTGATAAAAATCTATTAACTAACTAAAAAATAAAGAAATGAGTTATTCATTCAAAATTAAATCAGCCATTTTGGCAATTGGCTTATTATTTACAACAATAACCTTTGCTCAAAAAGAAAAAAAAGCAGAAAAGAACAAGTTTTTGGAAGGAAAAAAATACGATGTTAACTTCACTGAAATAAAAGCATCCGGAACAAGCAAACCTTTGCCAAGCACTATAGTTATAAAAAGTGGAAAAGTACAATGCGATTTGATGGAAGAAAAAGTTACTGCTCCCTCAATGCCTTATAAAGTTATACTCGATACAACTTATACAGAAGATGAGAGCGAAGTTCATAAAGTAAGTTTCATCTCCGAATATACAGAAGAAAAAACGGGCTATAAATGGGATGCAACAATAACGGATTACGAAATAGAAGGAACTTTTGTAATGCTTAAAAGCGGTGTTCAAAAAAAGAAATTTGAATTTACAGGAGCTGAAAAGGCAGGCAAAAAGTAAAAAATAATCCTTAAAACCTAAAAAAATTCCGTTCTAAACATGATTTAGAACGGAATTTTTGTTTAATCCAACTTCATGAATTCGGTAAAATTCTGGTTATCAACCATTAATAATACACCAGCCGTCTTACTTCTGCAATATATTTTGCATAACGAATCACCTGGCGGGTATAACCGTACTCATTATCATACCATACATACAACACAATATTTTTCTTGTCAGGCCCAGCAATAGTTGCCTGGCTATCAAATATGGAAGGGCAGGGATTGCCAATAGCATCGGTTGATACATATTCATTTGAATTGATATATTGAATTTGCTCTACCAATGCTCCATCCAATGCAGCATCTTTCATTATCTCGTTCACCTCATCCCGGGTTATCTCTTTTTCAACAGTCATACTTAAAATAGCCAATGACACATTTGGAGTAGGAACCCTTACCGAGTTTGCTGTAAACTTGCCGGAGAGCTGAGGTAAAACTTTCTTTAGAGCACTTTCTGCACCGGTTTCAGTAATTACCATATTTAATGCAGCAGAACGTCCTCTTCTGTATTTTTTATGGTAATTATCCAATAAATTCTGATCATTTGTGTAGGAATGTACAGTTTCTATATGTCCACGACTGATACCTAACGTATTATGAATCACCTGCAATACAGGCATAATAGCATTGGTAGTACAGGAAGCGGCTGAAAAAATGGCATTATTTTTAATGTCCGATGATTCGTGGTTAACTCCATATACTACATTAGGAATATCTCCTTTTGCAGGAGCAGTTAACAGTACCTTTGAAATTCCTTTTGCTTTTAAATGACGACTTAATTCCTTCTCATCCCTGAAAACACCGGTATTGTCAATTAATAAAGCATCATTAATTCCATACGCTGTATAATCAACATCTTCAGGATTTTTGGCATCTATCATATATACACGATGGCCATTGATAATTAAAGCCTTTTGCTCATAATCTTCCACCACAGTTCCAGGAAAGGCACCATGTACAGAATCTGTACGTAATAAATCTGCACGTTTTGTTATTTCCTCGTTACTATTACCCCTTGTAACAATGGCGCGTAGCCTCAATTGTTCACCTTTTCCGGCTTGTGCAACCAACTCACGTGCTGCTAAGCGACCAATACGGCCAAACCCGTATAGTACCACATTTTTAGGAGTAATGGTATGTTTTTTTCCTATTAAATCTTTTAATTTATTATTAATAAAATCAGCAGCCGTTTTAAAATTGTTTTTTTCCTGGCACCACTCGTAGGCAAGTTTCCCAAGATCAACACGTGAAGGACATACATCTGCATTCTGTATTTCTGCAGCAAGCATAACAGAATCTTTTATATAAATAGGCTTTTTTACAATATCTTTTGAATAAAGGTGTAGGTTCATAATTTCACTTGCACTTCTGTCGACCAACTGATTTCTAAAAAAAATCAGTTCTATGGATCTTTCAAACCATAGTGTACCAACAATACCAATCAGATCAAGAGCAGCTTTTTCATTCTTAATCCAGTCGTTCAACTCTGTTTCATAAGAGTCTGCTACTTTACCTTTTGCAGTTTTTAATGTTTCAAATGTCATAGGTTAGAGAATTTAAGCTCTTAAATAAATTTAAGAGAAGTTAAAGAATGTTATATATATGTATAAAAAACAACCGCACAAACATCAGAGAAACATTTAACCTTTTCAAAGATGTTTGTGCGGTTGTCATTATTAATTCTTATTTATTTTATCCTAAATATGTTTTTAATAATTTACTACGTGAATTATGACGTAACCTGCGGATAGCCTTTTCCTTTATCTGACGAACCCTTTCACGGGTCAAGTCGAATTTAGCTCCTATTTCTTCTAATGTAAGGCCGTGGTTGATACCTATTCCGAAAAATAATTTTACAACATCGCGTTCCCTGTCAGTTAAAGTAGACAATGAACGTTCAATTTCCCGTTGCAACGATTCATTCATCAATTCATTATCAGCACGGGGAGAATCGTGATTTACCAATACATCCAACAAACTGTTTTCTTCTCCGTTTACAAATGGTGCATCCATAGAAACATGGCGGCCTGATACACGCATCGTGTCAGCTACTTTATCCTGAGGAAGTTCAAGCACCTGAGATAATTCCTCCGCACTTGGCTCACGCTCAAATTCCTGCTCTAATTTGGAAAAAGCTTTATTAATCTTATTTAATGAACCTACCTGGTTCAAAGGTAAGCGTACAATACGCGACTGTTCAGCCAATGCCTGTAAAATAGATTGACGAATCCACCATACGGCATAAGAAATAAATTTAAAACCCCGTGTTTCATCAAAACGTTTTGCGGCCTTAATTAAACCCAGGTTACCTTCATTAATCAAATCAGGAAGACTTAATCCCTGATTCTGGTATTGCTTGGCTACAGAAACCACAAAACGCAGGTTTGCTTTGGTTAGTTTTTCTAAAGCTAACTGATCCCCTTCCCTTATCTTCTTAGCTAACGTGACTTCTTCATCAGCCGTGATTAACTCCTCACGACCAATTTCCTGTAAGTATTTATCCAAAGAAGCGCTTTCGCGATTGGTAATCGATTTGGTTATTTTTAGCTGTCTCATCTTTTAATTTAGGTATTAGATATGGTAAAATTAAAATCAGTGCAAATATACTTCAAGTAAATTTCATATACAATTTAATCCGGTAATAATAACAAACAATATAACTTGCTGACTGTTAACAACTTGTATTTTTTTGGATAAAGTATTTAAAACATCAGCATTAAAGCTATTTTTTCATCGATTAAACTATTCCAACTCCAACTGATAAATATTTATGCCCATAATGACATTTGACCGAAAAGTTTGGCAAATACCATCAGGTTTACCATAATATCCGTTAATTTATACTGAGTGAATGATGCAGGCTCAAAAGGCCTTCTATATGTCATTTCGAACGTAGTGAGAAATCTTCTCCATTGATTAGCAAGATGTTTCACTATGCTCAACATGACAATAAGCGTAGAATTTATACTTTTAGACAGCCTCATTCGCTCAAATTACTCATTTTTACATTCCAAAACCATAGTATGCCCGCATACCGTTTGGATAAATTCCCTCAATCAGTACTCCACCCTTTTTATTGGACAGAACGGCTTTAATATCTTCAACCGAAGATATTTTCTTTTTATCTATGCTGGTAATAATAAATCCTTCTTTAATTCCGGCATTTAATAATTTACCGGCTCCAAGCCTGGTT
Organism: Bacteroidota bacterium; assembly: GCA_023251835.1. Taxonomy (GTDB): domain Bacteria; phylum Bacteroidota; class Bacteroidia; order 2-12-FULL-35-15; family 2-12-FULL-35-15; genus 2-12-FULL-35-15. Next base: position 34,509 of record JAHEXZ010000027.1, read on the forward strand.
ATTTGCAGTCCGTGCTCAATACTTAGCTTTTTCATATCTGTATTGGTAATAGGTTCCAAAACAGCGCCTAATGCAGAAACAACTTCCACTTTAGGTCTTTCAACAACATCTACAGTACCATTTTTATTTTTAAGGATTAGTGTCAACATCTTCTCCTGATTGTTGCGTTTTAATGTAATATTCACTTTATCGCCAGGACGATAGCGGCTTATTTGCTCCTGCAACTCTGGCACATTATTTACCGGCACATCTGCTACTTTGGTAATAATATCACCTTCTTTAACACCACCTTCTTCACCTGCCCCACCAGCTGTTAACCCATTCACATATATACCTTTTATTTCAGCTATGTTTTTTTCCTGGGCTAATTTCGCATCCAAATCACGAATGCTAACACCGATATATGCACGTTGCACTTCGCCATATTCTAATAAATCGGCTACTACTTTACGTGCCATATTTACAGGGATAGCAAATGAATATCCTGTGTATGATCCTGTATTAGATGCAATTGCAGAATTGATTCCTATTAATTCTCCTTTAGAATTTACCAGGGCTCCACCACTGTTACCCGGATTTACCGCAGCATCTGTTTGTAAAAATGACTCTACAGAATTGATGCCCTTTGTAGGATCATTTTCTATAATATTAATATTGCGTGCTTTAGCACTGATAATACCCGCTGTAACGGTTGAAGTGAGATTAAAAGGATTCCCGACAGCCAAAACCCATTCGCCTACCTTTACATTATCGGAATTACCATAAGTTATAAAAGGTAAATTGCTTTCTTTAATTTTTAGAAGAGCCAGATCGGTTGTAGGGTCCTTACCAATAACTTCTGCAACATAACTGCGTTTATCATTAAGCGTAACCTCTATTTTTTCAGCATCATCTATCACGTGGTTGTTGGTAACTATATATCCATCCTGAGAAATAATTACCCCTGAACCGCTTCCTGTTGGTGCCTCATGTTGCTGAGGAATTCGCTGTCCGAAAAATCCTCTGAAAGGGTCATATATATACTGATTTTGGTTTTGATAAGCATACGTTGTTTTCACATTAACCACCGAATGAACTGACATTTCAGCAGCAACTGTAAAATCCAGCGCACTTTCCGGGACTGATTTTGACAAATTAACATAGTTAACTGGTGGCTGATAAATAACCTGTGAATGATTTTCTGTAACACGATTTTTAATCAAAAAATAATCAAGGCTTAGAGCGGTTATACCACCAATGCTTGCGATTAAGAATGCACTTACAACTTTTTTCATAGTTTTTATATAAATTTTTATTGTTTTTTTAATTTGGATAGATTAAGTCTGAACTTAAAAATCTGTGGTTGTTTGTTAATTATAAAACGCAAAATTTATTCCCATATTTTATTATTAAAACTATTTTAACACAAATTAACAGCAATATCCAAAGGTTGTTTAACTTTGCAAATCGCTATCGTCTGAATAAAAATAACACATTTACTTTTAATGAGTAGTTTTAAAGAAAAATCTCAAGCATTTATCATGGGGCTGATGGCCGGGTTAATAATTGCCGGTGCATTTTTTATTTTAAAACTCGACAATTATTTTAAGGAACTTAATTTTTATAAAAATATTGTCAAAACATTTAAATCTGATTCTAAAGAGAAAGAAACAATCGTAATAACTGATAATGCAGCACCTTTAAAAGAAAAAAAAATCAGGGACAATTCAAAGAAAAAATCTGTTCAACTTAATGATTCGAGTGGTTCAGAAAAATTAAAAACTGATTTTATTTTAAATGCAGATACACTTTCAATGCACTCGCCTAAAGACTCAACAGGATTCAATAATGCGGTTGTTCAGGAAGATATTGTTATACGAAAAGATGAACTATTTCTAACCAAAACCATAGAAATAATAAATCTTAATCCTGCATTAAATCAGAATAATTCAAAAGATTCATTACTGCATAAAGTAAGTGGAGTAAAGGATGATAAAAATCAAAAACAATTTATTAATATTGAGTTATGGCAATCACCTTTGAATTATAAAGGTTATAAAATGGGAAAATACAAAGTTGTGCTGTATGGAATAACCTCGCTTGAAGGATTGAAGATTTTCGCAATTGAAAACAACATCTACCTTAAACACGGTACAATAGTTTATAATCTGGAAAACACCAGCGAATTTAAGCCCTATGAACGTGTTACTGACGAAAATATAATCAATAAACTGAAATAAGGTAGTTCTCATAAAATGGAGCTTATATTTTATAAATACCAGGGAACGGGTAATGATTTCATCACCATAGACAATCGTGACATGAAGTTTAACCGTAACGATAATTTCTTAGTAAAACAGCTATGCGACAGACATTTTGGCATTGGTGCGGATGGTTTAATGCTCTTACAAGAGAAATCGGGTTATGATTTTGAGATGGTTTATTATAATTCCGATGGTAATGAAAGCAGCATGTGTGGTAATGGGGGGCGTTGTATTACAGAGTTTGCAAGGACGATGGGATTGGTAAAAGATAAAGCCTTTTTTATTGCAACCGATGGCGAACATGAAGCTGTGGTCAAATCTGGTTTTATATCTCTTAAAATGAAGGATATAACTGCTATAGAATGTAACACAGACTATTTTTTTCTTAATACCGGCTCACCACATTATGTAACGTTTGTTAAAGATATAGCTACCTATAATGTTTTTGAGGAAGGAAAGAAAATCAGGAATAGTGTACGGTTTAAGTCAGAAGGAACCAATGTAAATTTTATAGAAAAACAAGCTGATGATTTGTGGGTTCGCACCTACGAGCGCGGTGTAGAAGCAGAAACATTTTCCTGTGGAACAGGAGTTACAGCAGCCGCTATTGTTGCAGCGCTTCAACATATTTCAACAGCACAAAATTATTGTGCTATCAAAACATTGGGTGGAAGTTTAAAAGTAAGTTTTAAAAGAAAAGCCAACAATTCATTTACTGATATATGGCTGGAAGGCTCTGCAACATTTGTTTTTAAAGGAGAAATAACGGTTTAAAAAATGAATACACTAATACATAACCCTCTTAGAATTACCCAATCATTTGATGAGGACAAACTATTAAAAGGTATATACATTGCTGTTATTCATGCTACCCGGATTCCCCCTCATATCGGACTTATCATTGACGGAAAATACCATTCACTTACCGTTAAAGGACAAGATATAAATACATCGTTAACAGCTTTAGTTAAAAGCACATTACAACGTAAGATTCCATCCTTATTTATAAAAATAAAATCCCACACTACTTTCAGCGAGAGTTATTTGAAAGAACATTTTATTACAAACATTCGGCAATTTCCAAAAGTAGATATTGGAATAGCTACATGTCTGAGTCCTATAAAATTATTTTTTGCTGAAGTTTATGATGTATCTATTGAGAACATAAATTATTTATTTGAGCTTATTCCTCTATTATACGCAGAGCAACTCATTGAATATGTTTCTTCAGTGTTTATTAATGAAAGAGAATATCAGCTACCAGTATATACTGAAGCCGAAATCAATAAGGGTATAATGGAAGTAAAAAACCTTGCAACAGCACTTAAAAAATAAGTAATTTTTAATCAATGAAATTGCATGGACAACATATATTCCTCAGGGCTTTGGAACCCTCTGACATTGACCTTCTGTATCATTGGGAAAATGACACAGCTATATGGAAAGTAAGTAATACACAAACTCCTTTTTCAAAATTTATATTAGAGCAATATTTATCAGTTGCATACCAGGATATATATACTACCAAACAACTAAGATTAATAATAGAAACAGTACCAACCGATTCTGAAAATAAAAGGACTATTGGATGCATTGATTTGTTTGAATTTGACCCCAATCACCAGCGGGCAGGTTTAGGAATTCTTATTGCAGACAAAAATGACAGAAGAAAGAATTACGCTACTGAGGCGTTGAAGCTTTTAATCGAATACTGTTTCTCTACACTCAATTTGCGTCAGCTATATTGCAACATCACTTCCGACAATGAACCGAGTATTCTGCTATTTCAACAACAGGGTTTTGAAATTACAGGCATAAAAAAACAATGGATACGTTCCGGCTCTGCATTTAAAGATGAGCTATTACTGCAATTGATAAGAAAGTATACTTCGGCTGAATGACCCGATAGCTATGAATTTTTCAGTTAAAAATACTATCCTTTTTTTATTGTTTTCTGCCACCCTGTTACTGATGGCATACTGCGAAAATCGTAGTGAAAGCCCTTCAGATTCAAAAATTATCAGCCCAACGTATCTCAATCATAGTGATACTGCCCGTTATGTGGGGATGAGCCAATGTAAGCTTTGCCATCAGGATATCTACAATTCTTTTATACAAACCGGTATGGGAAAAAGCTTTGAGCATGCAAATCGTCAGAAAAGTGCTGCCAGTTTTAGCAAACACTCTGTATTATACGACAAGTATTCTGATTTTTACTACTACCCTTTCTGGGATAAAGACAGTATGAAAATTATGGAATTTCGACTGCAAGGCAAAGATACTGTTCATAAACGTATTGAAAAGGTAGATTATATAATAGGGTCAGGGCAACATACTAATTCGCATATATATAGTACCAACGGTTACCTCCATCAGATGCCAATGACTTTTTATACACAAAAGGGGCAGTGGGATTTACCTCCTGGTTTTGAAAATGGTATAAATACGCGCTTTTCGCGCAAAATTGGCTTGGAATGTATGAGCTGCCACAATTCGTTTCCTGATTTTATAAAGGGCTCTGAAAATAAGTATGCTTCTCTTCCCGAAGGTGTTAGCTGCGAGCGTTGCCATGGGCCGGGGAGCATTCATATACAACAAAGACAGCAGAACATTAAGATAGATACCTCAATATATATTGATTATTCAATTGTTAATCCGGGTAAACTACCAGTTGATTTGCAATTTGATGTATGCCAACGTTGTCATTTACAAGGGAATACTGTTTTAAAAGAGGACAAATCGTTTTTTGATTTTAAGCCGGGAATGAAGTTATCAGATTTTATGACCGTATTTTTACCACGTTATAAAAATGCAGATGACCAGTTTATAATGGCTTCTCATGCCGACAGGCTAAAACAGAGTTTGTGTTTTATCAAGAGTTACCAGCCGGAAACAGCTTCAGGCTCTTTACGCCCATATAAAAATTCACTCACCTGTGTTACCTGTCATAACCCCCATGTGAGCGTAAAAACAACAGGCAAAGAGGTATTTAATACAGCATGTAAAAACTGCCATAATCCCATTAAAAATAATAATTCATGTACAGAAAAACAAGAAGTGAGGGATAAGATTCTGGACAATTGTGTAAACTGTCACATGCCTAAATCAGGGTCGATTGATATACCACATGTTACAGTACATGACCATTATATTCGTAAACCCGTTAAAACGGAAGATATTAGAAAGATAAAAGAATTTATTGGCCTGTATGCAATTAATGAAAAAAATTCCGATAACACTATAAAAGCAAAGGCCTATTTGCAGCAATACGAAAAGTTTGAAGCCAACCCTGTGCTTCTTGATTCGGCAAAGGCTTATCTGGCCGACAAAACAATTGATGATATTAAACGCAATTTTAATCTTTTAATACACCTCTGTTTTATTAAACAAGATTATCAACAGCTTCTGTTTTATATAAATCAGCTTGGTAAAGATTATGTACTGAAGTTGTACCTTACAAAAATGTCATGGGATAATACCGATGCATGGACCTTATACCGTATTGGTGAAGCATACTCCAATACCGATAATGTAACAGATGCTTACCAGTTTTACAAAAAAGCAAACGAACTGGCACCCTATAATCTCGAATTTAAAAATAAACTCGGCACTTCTTTAATGGCACAGCATAAAGTGAAGGAAGCTATCGCTATTTTTTCAGATATAATAAAAGAGAATCCTAAATTTATACAAGCACTGAATAACTTAGGTTATGCAAAACTTATTACAGGAAATAGCGAAGAAACGGAAATCATATACAAACGCGCTTTGCAGCTCGACCCAGACTATGAACCACTGTTAATGAATATTGCCGGGTTTCATATTTACAAAAAAGAATACCAACAGGCAAAACAATTATTGCATCAGCTGGTAAAAAAAAACCCGGCAAACCAGCAGGCAAAACAAGTGTTAGAACAGTTGGCAGGGATTAAAAATTAATGCGTAACATCAGTTACTAAAACATTGATTATTACCATATTATAATTGAATTTAATTTTATTTTAACCCATTGTTTTTTGTTTTTTTGAATATTCAGCAGATTTTACCTAAGTTTGCAGCCCGTTTTAGCCTTTTATAACATAACTTACTAATTATAAGATACTTAAACTTAATATTACACATATTCACAAATTAATCAATTATAATCAATAATTAAAAATTAAATAAAAAAATATGAATGACAATATAATTTATTTAGTTCCCGCACTGGGGATTTTGGGATTAATAGTAATGGCAATAAAATCAGCATGGGTAGGAAAGCAGGATGCTGGTGAAACCAATATGCAGGAGCTTGCCGGATATATTGCAAAGGGGGCAATGGCTTTTTTAAAGGCGGAATGGAAAGTGCTTAGCTTTTTTGTAGTATTTGCAGCAGCACTATTAGCCTATTCAGGAACTATTCACGAGGTCAACGGTCATGCAATTCATTCCAGTTGGATCATATCTATTGCTTTTATCATTGGGGCTGTTTTTTCTGCAACAGCCGGATATATAGGGATGAAAGTTGCTACTAAAGCCAATGTGCGCACTACACAGGCTGCACGTACCAGCCTGGCAAAAGCATTAAAAGTATCGTTTACAGGTGGAACCGTAATGGGATTAGGTGTTGCTGGTCTGGCGGTTCTTGGCTTAGGCGGCCTGTTTATTGTTTTCTTAAAAATATTCAATGTTGTTGGAACAGAAGGTGTTGATGTCCTTCGCATGAAAACAGCGATTGAAGTACTAACAGGTTTTTCATTAGGTGCGGAGTCTATCGCTTTATTTGCGCGTGTTGGCGGGGGGATATATACCAAAGCTGCCGATGTTGGAGCTGACCTTGTTGGAAAAGTGGAAGCGGGTATTCCTGAAGATGATGTTCGTAACCCTGCCACTATTGCCGATAATGTAGGCGATAATGTAGGAGACGTTGCTGGTATGGGTGCTGACTTATTTGGTTCGTATGTAGCAACCATTTTAGCAACCATGGTTCTTGGCCAGGAAATTATTGTTAAAGACAACTTTGGTGGAATGTCACCAATTTTATTACCCATGGTGATTTGTGGTTTGGGTATTGTTTTCTCTATTGTCGGTACCTGGTTTGTACGTATTAAAGATGAAAAATCCAACGTACAAAATGCACTAAACATGGGTAACTGGTCGTCCATGATATTAACTGTTGTTGCTGCTTATTTCATAGTAACCTGGATGTTACCAGAAACACTTAGCCTGCGTGGTTATGAATTTTCAAGATTAAATGTATTCCTTGCCATTGTGGTTGGTACTATAGTAGGCGCTATTATGAGTATTGTAACCGAGTATTATACAGCAATGGGCAAAGGCCCTGTATTGTCTATTATTCAGCAATCATCCACAGGCCACGCTACCAATATTATTGGTGGTTTATCCGTTGGTATGAAATCTACTGTTATTCCCATCATTACCTTGGCAGGCGGCATTATGGCATCTTATTATTTTGCCGGCTTATATGGTGTTGCTATTGCAGCAGCAGGTATGATGGCAACAACTGCCATGCAACTAGCTATTGATGCTTTTGGGCCTATAGCTGATAATGCCGGTGGTATTGCAGAAATGAGTCAGCTACCTCCTGAAGTACGTGAACGTACTGATAATCTGGATGCTGTTGGTAATACCACTGCAGCAACGGGTAAAGGATTTGCTATTGCTTCTGCAGCTTTAACTTCATTGGCATTGTTTGCCGCTTTTGTTGGTATTGCAGGTATTGATGCTATTGATATATATAAAGCCCCGGTATTAGCAGGTTTATTTATTGGAGGTATGATTCCTTTCATTTTCTCAGCATTGTGCATACAGGCAGTTGGAAGAGCAGCAATGGACATGGTTCAGGAGGTACGCAGACAGTTCCGCGAAATTCCGGGTATCATGGAATACAAAGCTAAACCTGAATATGAAAAATGTGTGGCTATCTCAACCAAGGCATCTATTCGTGAAATGATGCTTCCTGGTGCTATTGCTTTGATTACCCCGGTCATTGTTGGCTTTATCTTTGGACCCGAAGTTTTAGGTGGCTTATTGGCCGGTGTTACCGTAAGTGGTGTATTGATGGGTATTTTCCAAAGTAATGCAGGTGGTGCATGGGATAATGCAAAAAAATCCTTTGAAAAAGGAGTAGTTATCAATGGCGAAACCTTCTATAAAAAATCAGAACCACACAAAGCCTCTGTAACAGGAGATACTGTAGGCGACCCATTTAAAGATACTTCCGGACCATCCATGAATATTCTTATTAAACTGATGTCTATTGTGTCATTAGTAATTGCTCCTTATATTGCTGTGAATACTTCTGAAGGAATGGCTTGTGAGCATGATATGATGGAAAAAGGATGTTCAATGGGAAATGAAATGGGTGGATGTTGCAAAAATAAAATGATGGATGAGATGAAATGTGACATGAGCAAATGTATGGGTATGACTAAAGAAGAATGTGCTAAAATGTGTGATGAAAAAGGCTGTTCTGCTGAAGAAAAAGCCTATTGTATGAGTATGTTTGATGCGGATGGGAAGTTCGCTGGCCCAAAATGTGATATGCATAAATGCATGAATATGACTAAAGAAGAATGTGCTGCTTACTGTGATTCCATGAAATGTTCGCCAGAAGAAAAAGCAATGTGTTTAAAACATGTAGCAAAAGATGCCGGAGAACATGAAGAAGGGCATCATTGTTCAGAAGAACACGGACATCACTAAAAGTGTTTACTTTATAATAAAAACGCATAAAAAACAAAGTTTTCTTATGCGTTTTTTTATTACTCACTATTTCTATTATACTGAGCGAGTGAGTTTGTAAGTTTTGCAAACTCATTCAGCCGAAGTATAATTATCTTTATAGTAATCCGAGAAACAATAAAAACTACAAAAATGCAATCAGAAGCTGAAACAATAGAAGAATATATAGAAACACTTCCTGATGAGAGGAAAGCGGCAATTACGGAGTTAAGAAAAATAATTCTAAAAAGTCTACCCAAAGGTTTTATTGAAACAATGAATTATGGGATGATAAGCTATGTAGTACCACATACTATTTATCCCGATGGCTATCATTGCAACCCTGCACAGCCATTACCTTTTATAAATATTGCTTCTCAGAAAAATTTTATAGCCCTTTATCACATGGGCTTATATAGCAATAAAAAATTATTGGAATGGTTTACAAAAGAGTATCCTAACCATACAACAACGAAGTTGGATATGGGAAAAAGCTGTATACGATTTAAAAAAATGGACCAAATTCCTTTTAAACTTATTGGTGAGCTAACCAAAAGAGTAAGCGTAAAAGATTGGATTGATATTTATGAAAGTCATATAAAGAGATAGAAAATATACTGAGCGAATAAGTTTGTAAATTTTGCAAACGGTTCGACTGAGTTCACCGAAGCCTCATTCAGCCGAAGTATAACGAAGAGTTATGTTTTAATATAAACGTGAATTACACAAAAAAAATAAAACTGCTATCGGGGCCTGCATTGGCAATTATTGTAGGACTCGGATTCGATCTCGACCCGGAAAACCCTATACTTACACGCATGGCTGCTGTGGCTGTCTGGATGGTCATTTGGTGGTTCACCGAAGCGATACACCTGGCGGTTACGGCATTGCTGCCCGTCATATTGTTTCCACTACTTGGTATCGCTGATTCAAAAACTATTGCTTCCCAATACATGGATCCGATTATTTTTTTATTCATTGGTGGTTTTATTATAGCTTTTGCCATTGAGCGCTGGCAACTGCATCAGCGTATTGCTTTAAAGATATTGATGAAAGTAGGCACAAAACCTTCACGAATATTATTTGGGACTATGCTTACCTCCTACCTCATATCTATGTGGATTTCCAATACAGCAACAGTAATGATGCTGTTATCAGCTGTATTGGCAGTGATTGTTCAGATTGAACAACATTTTAAAGAAGAAGAACACTCACGTAAAATGGCGGCTGCTTTATTGATTGGCTTGGCATATTCAGCCACTATTGGAGGAATGGCAACATTGGTAGGTACACCAACTAATATGATTTTCATGCGGGAATATACAGGAACATTCCCTAACAACAACGATATGAATTTTCTCTCCTGGTTTATTATTGGATTTCCGCTGTCGTTAATTTTTCTGCTATCTGCTTTTTTTGTGCTTAAACAATTGTTTATTAAAAAAGACAGTCTGCTATTACTTGATAATAGTTACTTTACTTCTGCCTATCAGAAACTGGGAACAATGGGATTTGAAGAAAAAGCTGTAGGTGCTATTTTTGCTGCTACTGCCCTATTATGGTTTACTCGTGCAGATATTGATTTTGGTATTTTCAAAATGAAAGGATGGAGCAATCTGTTTCCTAATAAAGAGTATCTGCAGGACAGCACAGTAGCTGTTGTAATGGCCGTGTTGTTATTTTTTATTCCTTCAAAGAAAGAAAAAGGAAAAGCCCTTATCAGTTGGGAAGATGTCGCCAAACTTCCATTTGATATTATTCTATTATTTGGAGGAGGTTTTGCTTTGGCAAAAGGTTTTGAATTATCTGGTTTGAGTAATTGGATGGCTTCACAATTAAGATTTACAGCGTCTACCAATATTTATATACTTATACTGGGAATGTGTATCCTGGTAACTATCATCAGTGAATTTGCTTCCAATGTTGCATGCATTCAACTCATGCTGCCAATACTTCTTGCAATTCATAAAACAATGAATGTTCATCCTCTGATGCTAATGATACCTGCAACGTTGGCATCATCATTGGGCTTTATGCTTCCTGTTGCCACTGCACCAAATACCATTGTATTTGGCAGCCATCGTATACGGGTAAAAGATATGCTAAAAGCCGGACTAATACTGGATATTATTGGAATAATACTTATTACACTTGCAATGATGTTTATTAAATGATTGCATAGTTAATATACTTTTTAACCTCTGAAATTTGAGCCTCACGAATAAATTTTATATTATTGTATCCTATAAACACACGCATATTATGAAAAAGAATATACTTATAATTATAGGAGTTATATTACTATATAATACTTCTAAGGCTCAATCCTTTCACAAAGGTGCTATTGTTGTTGATTTAGGTGTCGGTCTCAATATTTCCAAAACTGCAATAGAAGATGAATACAACAGTCAGGTATGGAATGGCAGTAGCTTCAGCACCGTACGCGTGAAAAAAGACACAACAGATAGAGCCGGGTCTGTAGTATACCCATTAACAGTTGAATACGGTGTAAAGAACTGGTTGGGAATAGCAGGAAGAGTTTCATATTCAAAGTATATTACAGGAAATGATTCTGCAGGTGGAATAAAGGCTAACATACGTGGTATTGATGCAGGCTTAATATTCAACTTACATCTGATAAAAACCAAGCGTTTTGATATGCCCATAGGTTTATCACTTGCTTATTCCAACTTTAAAATTGATAGCAAAGATTCACTACAAAGCATGGCAAAAGATAATGGACTTAGTTACGGTTTTGCCGCTGTTCCACGTATTTACTTTGGCGATCATATAGGACTTTCCTTTAATCTTGGATATATGGCATACACCTACCCAAGTGTTTTATTCTCTAATAAAAATGATCCTAATATTAATGATAATGACGATCGTTTATTTAAGCTCAAAACCAGTGGCACCAATATTGGTGTCGGATTGCTCGTAAAATTTTAAAATGTCAGCTGCCGCCTTGTGAATACTCTTACAGGATACCAGGCAGCTATAAAACCTATCAATAGTACAACGCCAACCACGGAAACAAAATCTATCGGTTCAAATTTTATCGGATATGCATCTACCACATACCCTTCTGTAAAACGAACTAATGAAAATTGTATTTGTAACCAACAAACAAGAATTCCAAACAACACCCCTAACACCGCACCAATTATAGTGATAAGCATTCCTTCCATTAAAAAGATATTACGTATCAATTGAATATCTGCCCCAATATTATGTAATATAGAAATGTCTCTTTTCTTCTCTATTATAAGCATTGTTAATGAACCAATCACATTAAAAGTTGCAATAATGAGAATAAATACAAGTATAATAAATGTCCATAGTTTTTCTGATTTCAGTGTTTTATATAACAGTGCATTTTGTTGTTGCCGGTTTTTCACCTCATAATTGTTTCCCAACAAAGTGCTAACCTGTTGCTGTATCTGCTCCACATTCGCTGTTGGTTTTAGTCCTAATTCAATAGAGGTTACTTCATTAGTATAATCAAACAACTGACGTGCTTTTTCAATGTTCATCAATACATATTTATCATCAAATTCATCATTTATAGAAAAAACTCCCGCAGGATACATTTTTAGCTCATTCAAGCCACCTTCTTCATCAAATGTACTAATGTTTCCACGTTTTGGCGCATAAACAGAAATGGGCGAAAAACTATCATCAGGTCCACTTTGTAACCTGTAACTAATCCCTCTTCCAAAAACTATGTTATTCTTTTTCAGGTTAAAAATACCTTCAGTAATAAGCGGGTCAAAAGGGTTCATTTGCTCATAATTGGGGCTCACTCCTTTTATTGTTGCCACACACTGCTTATCATCAAACTTTAACAGCGCGTTGCCTTCCACCACTTCAACACAATAAGTAACACCTTCTGTGGATTTTAAAGTCTGCATCTGCTCTACACCCAGTAAAAACGTTTTTCCCTGCTTCGCTGTAATTTCAATATCAGCATCAAATGTATTATAGAGTGTTTGAACTAAGTCGGATAAACCATTAAAAGCCGAAAGCACTATTATTAATGCCATTGTTCCAATACATACACCTGCCACAGAAATACCTGAAATAATATTAATGGCATTGTGTGACTTTTTGGAAATCAGATAACGTTTTGCTATGAAAAGAGGAAGGTTCAATTTTTTATTTTTTCAACAACTCATCAATCCGCATGGCGTAATCTAAGGAATCATCCTGAAAAAATACAAGATTAGGAATAACACGAACTTGTTTTTTTATTCTGTCAGATAACTTAGCCCTCACCTCCTTTGTGTGCTCCTGTATTTGCTTTAACAAGGCCTTCGTATCCGGCACATTGAATAAACTCACATATACCTTGGCTACACCCAAATCAGGACTTACCCTGACTTGTGTAACTGTAATCAGTGCATTACCAAAAAAAAGACGTGTTTCACGCTGAAAGATTTCTCCTAACTCTTTTTGTATTAAACGTGCTACTTTTAACTGACGCGTTGAATCCATTGTAATGGCATATTTTAAGGTTCAAAGTTAACAATTAACAGCTACAAATCTTATATTTGCGAAATGAAAAGTATTTTTGGAATACTCCAATATGTCAAAGGTTACTGGCGCTACGCCATTTTAAATATAGTATTCAATATTATTTCAGCACTTTTCTCTCTCTTTTCAATCGCTATGCTGTTTCCTTTTTTGCAGGTACTCTTTTCTAACGATAGCAAAAAAATGGATGCCATCCTGCAAATGGGACAGCCTGAATTTCATTTTTCCTCCGAATCTATTATTAATAATATCAACTACATATTATCTAAAGACATTGAAGCACACGGCCAGATACATACATTAATAGGCATCTGTTTGTTCATTGTCACAACCATTTTCTTCAAAAATTTGTTCCGCTACCTGGCAATGTTTTTTATAGCGCCTATAAGGAATGGCGTGGTAAAAGATATGCGTAATAACTTATTTCAGAAAATATTGATATTACCATTGAGCTATTACTCAGATGAGCGAAAAGGAGCCATTATGTCACACATGACAACAGATGTGCGCGAGGTGGAATGGAGCATCATGAACTCATTAGAGATGGTTTTTCGTGAACCTATTGCAATCATTATTTCATTAGTATTGATGATATTAATGAGTTGGAAATTAACAGTGCTTGCATTTATTTTACTTCCCATAACTGGAATTTTTATTGGTCGTATCGGTAAATCATTAAAACGTACCTCTACCAAAGAAAAAGAAAAAACAGGGCTATTGTTGTCAATTCTGGATGAAACTCTTGGAGGGCTTCGTATTATTAAAGCTTTTAATGCTGAAAACAGTATTAAACAAAAGTTTATAAAAGAAAATAATGCTTATACAAGGCTAATGGTAAGAGCCTATCGCAAAATTGATTTATCTTCTCCATTAAGTGAATTTATGGGTGTAACAGTATTTGTAGTTATTTTATATGTTGGAGGAAAAATGGTTTTAGGAAATCAGCCTACTATGGAAGGAGCTGTATTTATTACCTATCTGGCACTTTTTTCACAGCTGATAGCTCCTGCAAAAGCATTTACCACAGCGTATTACAATTTACAGAAAGGCTTAGCCTCAACGGAACGGATTAACAAAATATTAAATGCGGAAGTAACAATTAAAAATCCTCCACATCCTAAACCTCTGAACAGTTTTGAAAAAGAAATTGAATATAAAAATGTATCCTTCGCCTATCGCGAAAATGAGGTTGGCTGGGTATTAAACAATATCAATTTAAAAATTGAAAAAGGTAAAACCATTGCACTTGTCGGGCAATCAGGCTCCGGAAAAACTACTTTAGCTGATATGCTACCCCGTTTTTATGATCCATCTCATGGCGAAATATTAGTTGATGGAATTGTTATAAAAGATTCCAGATTAGCAGATTTACGTTCATTAATGGGCATTGTAACGCAGGAATCAATCTTGTTTAATGATACCGTCTTTAACAATATTGCCTTTGGCCTCGATAACATCACAGAACAACAAGTAATAGAAGCTGCCCGAATTGCAAATGCACATGAATTTATTTCGCAGATGCCCCAGGGTTACTATACTAATATTGGCGACAGAGGGAGCAAACTATCCGGTGGCCAGCGCCAAAGATTGAGCATAGCAAGAGCAGTATTAAAAAACCCTCCTATTTTGATATTAGATGAAGCTACATCAGCATTGGATACGGAAAGTGAACGTTTGGTACAAGATGCTTTAAATAAATTGATGAAAAATCGTACCTCTTTAGTTATTGCACACCGCTTATCTACGATACAACATGCTGATGAAATTATTGTGATGCAAAAAGGAGAAATTATTGAACGTGGAACACATACGGAGCTTATCAATAAAAATGGAGCGTATCAGAGATTACATGAACTACAGTCATTTGTCTAATCTTTTTCCATATACCTAAACATAATATAATTCATATATTCATACAGATTTGTAATTCGCTGGAATGGAAGAAGAAATTAAAAATACATTGGAAGTACTTCGTAAAGGAGGTATTATACTATACCCTACAGAAACGGTTTGGGGCATTGGCTGTGATGCGCGCAACAAAGATGCTGTAGCTAAAGTATTTAAAATAAAACAGCGTGCTGAATACAAAAGCATGGTGGTATTAGTATGCAATGAGTCAATGATCAATCGCTATGTAAAGGAAGTTCCTCCAATTGTATGGGAATTAATTGAAACAGCGGAAGAACCTCTTACAATTATTTATCCTGAGGGACGTATGCTTGCAGAAAAACTTGTTGCGGCTGACAGCAGTATTGCAATACGTTTGGTAAAAGACGAATTTTGTAATACCCTGATTCATAAATTTGGAAAACCAATTGTTTCTACTTCTGCTAATATAAGCGGGGAACCCACTCCAATGTCATTTAATGATATAAAGCTGGATATACTCAACCAGGTAGATTACATAGTCAATTATAGAAGAACAGAAATAAATAAAACAAAACCTTCATCCATTATCAAAGTAACTTTGAATGGGGAAATCAAAATTATTCGGAAATAAAGGTATTGGAAGCAAAATTAACACATCCAATCTTTAAGATCATTTCAGTATGTGCCACTGAAATGAATAGCTCTGCTTATGTAATAGGTGGCTGGGTACGCGATTTGTTACTTAACAGACCTTCTAAAGATATTGATATTGTTGCCATAGGCAGCGGTATTGAATTGGCTCAACATGTTGCTAAAAAGTTAGGCGATAAATATCAGGTACATGTGTATAAAAATTTTGGCACTGCCCAAATTCTGTATGAAGATTACAATATTGAATTTGTTGGTGCGCGTAAAGAGTCCTATCGTTCAGAAAGCCGCAAACCTATTGTTGAAAACGGAACATTAGAAGACGATCAGAATCGCAGGGATTTTACCATCAACGCACTTGCTATCTCATTAAACAAGAAAGATTATGGCCACCTGCTCGATCCATTTAATGGACTAAAGGATATGGAACAAAAGCTCATTCGTACACCATTAGATCCTGGTGTTACATACTCTGATGATCCTCTGCGAATGATGCGGGCAATACGTTTTGCAACACAGCTCAATTATATCATTGAAGCCCAATCCCTTGCCAGTATTGCTAAAAATAAAAACCGTATAAAAATTATCTCCAAAGAACGTATTAGTGATGAATTAAATAAAATTATTCTGGCACCTGTTCCATCCATTGGTTTTAAACTATTGTTTGATACAGGTCTGTTACAGCTTATTTTTCCACAAATGGCACTGCTGCAAGGTGTAGAAGCCATAAATGGAAAATCTCATAAAGACAATTTTTATCATACACTTGAAGTATTGGATAATATATCAAAAACCACCAATGACCTTTGGTTGCGATGGGCTGCCATACTTCATGACATTGCAAAACCTCAGACTAAACGGTTTGAGACCGGTCACGGCTGGACTTTTCATGGTCATGAAGACAAGGGAGCACGAATGGTGCCTCAGCTATTTGCAGAACTAAAACTTCCCCTGAATGAAAAAATGAAATATGTACAGAAACTTGTCCTCCTTCATTTACGTCCCATTGTGCTGGCCAAAAGTGAAATAACCGACAGTGCTATACGCAGATTATTGTTTGAAGCAGGTAATGATATTGACGATTTGATGAAATTATGTGAAGCGGATATCACCTCAAAAAATGAATATAAAGTGCAGAAATATCTGAAAAATTTTGAGCTTGTCCGTCAAAAATTGAAAGAAGTAGAAGAAAAAGACAATATTCGCAACTGGCAACCGCCTATTAGTGGCGAAGATATTATGAAAACATTTAAAATACCTGCCGGCAGAGAAGTGGGTACTATAAAAAGTGCAATTCGTGAAGCTATACTAGATGGCATCATACAAAATGATTACAACCAGGCATATCAGTTTATGATACAGGAAGGCGAAAAATTAGGACTAAAGAGCGATTAAATTAAAAACCTGCCAACGATAGTGGAATATAAGTTATCTATCCATCATTTCATTATACGTTTCTATATTTATAAAATTCCGCTTTCAGGTAAAAAATGAGTACATATTTTATTACATTTGTTACAGAACAATTATAACCTATAAAACTTAAACTAAAATGGCTGTTTATCGTTTCAGAGTAGCACTTGAAGACAATGAAGAAGTATACCGTGAAATAGAAATTAAATCCACACAAACTTATGAGGATTTTCATAATTTTATTCTGCAATCTATCAATTTTGACAACACACATAATGCTTCATTCTTTATAAGTGATGACATGTGGCGCAAAGGTGAGGAAATTACACTACGTACTCAGGAAACTAATGAAACTAATCGGAAAGGTACTGAAATAGCAGTACGTCAAATGAGTAAATGTAAAATTGCAGCTTTGATTGATGATCCACATCAAAAATTTGTCTACGTATATGACCCTAAAACAGGTTGGACTTTTACAGTTGAATTATTAAAAATTTTATCAGACAATGATAAAATAAAATATCCTGTTTGCACCAAAAATGTGGGCGAAGCCCCGAAACAATACAAAAAAATTAATGGTATACCTGTAGTAGTTGAAGACGATGAAATTGATAATGAACCTTCTTCAGATGACGAAGCCTATATAAATGCCAAAAATGATGATGACATTTCTGATTTAGAAGGCGAAGAAGGAGAAGAAGTAGCAGTAGAAGAAGAAAAAGGCTTGGTTGAAACGGATGAGGAGGAAGAAAACCGGACTGAAGATGAATATGGTTTTTCAGAATTTGAAAATGGTGGGATCGATGGTGGAGATGACGACTAATTATTCTTTTTTTTATTTTTTTAGATTTAATAAAGGCTGTCTCAAAAGTGCTTAGACTGTTATTGCGAAGTGTTTCGTTGACACTATCAATGACAGTAAAACTCTGATTTTTGAGACAGTTTCTTTTTGGGGGAAGAAATGTCCAATAAAAATTTAATAATCATTGCCGGGCCAACTGCCATAGGAAAAACAGCATTGAGTATTACTCTTGCTAAATATTATCATTGTCCGGTTGTTTCAGCCGATTCCCGTCAGTTTTTTAAAGAAATGAAAATAGGTACTGCAAAACCAACAATTGAAGAAATGCAGGGAGTGACTCATTACTTTATCGACTCACATAGTATCACGGATGATTATAACGCAGGCAAATATGAAACTGAAACAATAACATTACTTGAAAAGTTATTTCAGACAAACGAAATCATAATACTTTCAGGAGGTTCCGGATTATATATAGATGCCATTTGTAAAGGTTTTGATGATCTGCCCGAAGCAGATTCTGACATAAGAAATAAAATAAATATACTCTCTCAACAACAAGGCATTAAAAGGTTACAGGAATTACTGAAAAAACTGGATAAAGATTATTATAACACTGTAGACCTTCAAAATCCACAACGCATAAGCCGTGCATTAGAAGTATGCCTTACAACCGGTATTCCCTACTCTGTTCTTAGAAAAGGTAAAAAACATGTCAGAAACTTCACTATCATAAAAATTGGCCTGAATACTTCACGCGATATACTATATGAACGCATTAACAAGCGTGTAGATGAAATGATGGAAAATGGTTTGCTGGATGAAGTAAAATCATTACAGGCTTATAAACATCTGAATGCATTACAAACAGTTGGATATAAGGAGTTATTTGATTTTATTGATAACAAAACAGATTTGAAAACTGCTATAGAATTAATCAAACAAAATACACGGAGATTTGCAAAACGGCAACTAACGTGGTTTAAAAAAGATGAACAAATGAAGTGGTTTCAACCACATCAGGTAACGGATATAATAGCCTATATCAATAATGCCATACATTAATTGTAATAAATCTCTTGCGAAATTAACTTTTATATCCTTCTCTGTTTTTCCAGGCTCTCACTATTTCCCGCTTACCAGGAGGCCCTGGTAATGGTTCTACAATAAAACCAACTTTCTTTAAAATACGCTTTACTTCACCCTTAGCACAATAAGTTACCAGACAACCATTGAATTTTATAACTGTATACAATTTTTTAAATACATCTTCTGTCCACATCTCAGGTTGTACACGGGGACCAAAAGCATCAAAATATACAATATCGTACTCTCCTTCTATAGAGGCCTTCTGCAAGGTAGTATGTTTTTTATTTATAGTAAACCGATCTGTTAGTTTAACCGATTTATTCCATTCACATATATGAATTTCATTAAAAATATTTGCATAATGTTGAGCATTGAGCAATGTCAGATAATTCAACTGTTCAATTAAAACTAATTCTAACGGATATGCTTCAATAGCCGTATAATAAATGTTTGTATCAAACCGTTCGGATTGAATTAATGTAAGCAATGCATTTAAACCTGTTCCTAAACCAATTTCTAAAATGTTTAAAGAAACGGATGTTTCTTTAGTTGAGATAAATTGCCTCAGCCCGGCATTTATATACACATGCTCACTTTCCTGTATAGCTCCGTGAATAGAATGATAATGCTCATTCAATTCCTTTATAAACAAAGAATGTGAACCATCAGATGTTTTTACAATTATTCGTTGCATAATTCCCTATGCGGGATATAACTTTTTTCTTTTCGCTAAAAAAATATCTTTCAACTGTAACTCAATGGTTCGGTAATTTTTTTAGAATATAAACAAATGTATGTAGAAAATTTTAGTTGAGATGAAGTAAAAGAAAAAGAAAAAAGCATGAAGGTTGTGTGTGTGAAAACTCCCAACAATGCTTCTAACAAGAGCGAGGATATTATAGGCACAATATTAGAAAAAACAAATGGGATAAATAAATTCCAGAAAAATTTTATACAACACCTATTGATTTTGTTCATGGGTATACGCGGCCGATATAATTTTCTGGACATGTCTCGGTTTGGAAAGTACAGCGAACAGAGCTATAGAAATAATTTTGAAAAAGATTTTGATTTTTTCAAATTTAATGTTGAACCTACACACAATCAAAGTATTTGGCTGTTGATGGGTATTTTTCCAAACAAGGATTTATTGAAACCATAACCAAGCAAACCCAATTAGAAGTCATTAGTAAACTCCGAGTAGATGCTAACCTGATGTATTTGCATAATGGAGAGCAGCACGTACAACGTGGACGACTATAGAAATATGATAATAAGGCAAACATAAAAAATATTGACATAAGACGCATTCGGTTGGACTATGAAGATGACCAATCAAAAGTATATAGTGGGATTGTATGGAGTGTTGTGTTAAACGAAAAATTAAAATAGCATATGTTGAATATTGGAAAGATGGACAATACACAGGTCAATATGCTGTTTTGTTTTCAACAGATTTGAATTTAGATTGAAGTTTTTTGCATAAAAAGTTTGCAGATTAAAAAAAATGTTTACTTTTGCACCCCGCTTCTAATAAAAGCAACCGTTCTTGAAGACAATAATTATAAAATGTGATTTTTTTTACAAAAAGTTTGCAGATTAAAAAAAATGTTTACTTTTGCACCCCGCTTTTAATAAAAGCAATTGTTCCTTGAGAAAACGTAAAAAAATAAAATATTTTTACAAAAGTTTGGGAAATCAAAAAAAGTAGTATATTTGCATCCTCGGAATTAACAATGAGATGTTGATAGGAATTCAAAAATAAGTAAAAAGAAATAAAAAAATATTTTACGTTTTTTTTTGTAGATTAAAAAAGTATTTGTAATTTCGCTGCCCGTTTAAAAAACGGATAGTTCTTTAAAACCGAATTTATAGTTCTGCGCAAGTAGAATAAGTTATATAAATAACGTTCTTTGAAAATATTGAGAAGCCAAAGAAATAGTAAGTATCCCTCTTATTATCATGTTCTGATAATACGTTGATGAAACAAATCCTAAAAAATAATTTTCTTTAATGAAAAGAGCAATTTCAAACTTACAATGAAGAGTTTGATCCTGGCTCAGGATGAACGCTAGCGGCAGGCCTAATACATGCAAGTCGAACGGTAACAGGCGTAGCAATACGTGCTGACGAGTGGCGCACGGGTGCGTAACGCGTATGCAATTTACCTTCAACTGGTGAATAGCCCGAAGAAATTCGGATTAATACACCATAGTATATTAGAGTGGCATCGCTTTAATATTAAAACTCCGGTGGTTGAAGCTGAGCATGCGTGACATTAGCTAGTTGGTGAGGTAATGGCTCACCAAGGCAACGATGTCTAGGGGATCTGAGAGGATTAACCCCCACACTGGTACTGAGACACGGACCAGACTCCTACGGGAGGCAGCAGTAAGGAATATTGGACAATGGTCGCAAGACTGATCCAGCCATG
>JAHEXZ010000145.1 GCA_023251835.1 Bacteroidota bacterium
CGCATCAATACTGCTTTCAGGCAATAGTAATTTACTAATTGCACAAATAGGTATTACAGGCTTTTCGCCTGCTTCGGGGGCTGTAGGAACAAGTGTAACCATTACCGGAACTAATTTTGACACCGTACCATCTAACAATATCGTATTTTTTGGTGCTACCTCCGGCATTATTACCAGCGGCACAAGCAATTCGCTTACTGTAAAACTTCCGGCAGGCAACACTTTCGACCCGCCATCGGTTACAAACAAAATTGATAAAGTAACTGCCATTGCAAATACTCCTTTTCTTTCCACGTTCCCTTGCGGTGATTCTATTGGGCCTACATCGTTTGGCGATAGTGTAACTTATCCGGCAGGAAATTCACCCGGTTCAGTGCGTATATGTGATTTAAACGGAGACGGGCTGGCCGACATAATAATGGCAAATAGTACCGATAGCACTATCTCAATTCTTGAAAACACCAGCGGGTTGGGTTTCGGAACCATTTCATTTGCACCCGGAATAGATTTGACAGGCAAATCCGGACCACAAGGGGTTATAGTACAAGATATGAATGGTGATGGAAAACCTGAAATATTAGCAGTTTCAAAAGATTCTAACATGCTTACCGTATTTAAAAATACTCATCTTGACAATTCCATTTCGTTTAATTTTAAAGCAAATATAGGAACAGGAACCGCCCCTAAAAGCATTGCCGTTTCCGACTTTGACGGGGATGGAACATTAGATGTTGTTGTTGCGAACGAGGGAGACAACACGATTTCGATTTTTAAATGCCTTCCCTCACCTATTGGTGGATTTATTTTTAATGCCAGGGTTGATTACAGTGTGGGAACGGCTCCCGGACATGTTGCAGCAAGAGATATGGATGGGGACAATAAGCCGGACATTATTGTTACTAATTATTTGTCAAACACAATTTCAGTATTCCGCAACATAAGCGTTGACACATCAATTGCAATAGCTACCAAAGTCGATTTCGCTACCAGCAATGGTCCCAATAGTTTTTCTATAGCAGATTTGAACGGAGATGCTAAATTGGATATTGTAACTGCCAATAAATTATCGAATACCATTTCCATTTATCAAAACACCAGCACTATCGGGCTTTTATCCTATGCTCCGGCAATAGATGTAGCTGTTGGAATAGCGCCAACACACGTTGAAATAAGCGATTTAGATGGCGATGGAATAGCTGATTTGGCAGTTACAAATAATGGTTCGAATACGTTAACTGTAATAAAAAACAACAGCGCTGGTGGTGTTCTTTCGTTGAAACCTAATGTGGATATCGCTACAAGCTTCGCCCCTGATGGCCTTTCCATAGGAGATATAAATGGTGACGGACGTCCGGAGCTTGCAGTAACAAATGGCAGCAATTTCACATTGCATGCAAACCAGGTGTATGCAGGGCCCAATTTAACAGGTACTACTTCTCAAATAATTTGCAGTGGTACTTCTGCCAACATCACATTAACAGCTAATTCACCAGCATCCTTTGCATGGGTGGCTGATGATAATGCTTCTACCACAGGCGAAAGCATTACAAGTCAGAATTCCAACACCATTAATGATGTGCTGATTAATACGTCATCCAGTCCACAAACTGTTACCTACCATGTAACTCCTACCTCGCAAGGGGATGGCTGTGTGGGCGATGCACAACCTGTAACCATTGTTGTAAATCCCGGACCCGATGCAAATGCAGGTGTTGACACTACATTAAGCTGCACCAATCCTACTATAGCATTAATTGGAAGTTCACTCAACACTTCTGTTTCGTACCAGTGGAATACACCATTGAATACGACCAGCAACACACAATCGGTTACGGCAACAGTTTCGGGTATATATGTGCTTACCGTTACGGACAATGGTACATTGTGTACCCGCAACGATTCTGTGCTTGTTAGCTATGATACTGTCAAGCCAATTGTTACCTGCCCTCTCAGTTATCAAATTACCGATTGTATACCAGGCACAGTTACCATCAACGGCACTACAGATAATGGCTCAGATTCTATCAAATGGTTCGGATCGGGCATTCCTATTACCAATCCGGCTGTAATTAGCAATCAGAATAATTATTTACTTTGGACAAAACGCAACTCAAATGGTTGTGTTACCACTCAAACAGTATCTGTTACACTTCAACTCACATTGCCTGTATTGCTCACTCCTGCAGGCATGGATACCATTCCAGCCATACCAATTTTAGATACAGTAACTTGTTCGCATGATACCGTTTTGCTTGCTTTTCAGGGAAGCACAGTGAGCTCTATAATATCCATAGTACGCCCCAGCCCAATGAACGATACAGTTGCAAATAATTCAACTACACTTTTTCCCGGCATTTACAAAGCCCTTATTACTGATACTGTAACTGGTTGTGCCGGAAATCCCTTATTGTTTGAGGTTAAACAATACACCACATTGCCGCAATTGCTAATGCCTTCTATTATACCTCCGTTTAACTGCTCCTACACAAGTGCAGTTTTAATTGCATCATCGGGAACACCCAACACTACTATTCAATGGACCGGGCCTAACAATTTCAGCACTTTAAATCCTGCTACAGCAACTCAGGCGGGGGATTATATTTGCAGTGTTACCAATCCTGCAAATGGTTGTGTGAAATCAGATACCCTCTCGCTTATTCATGAACATGTACTGAATTTAAACAGCACTGCCGATACCTCCATTTGCTCTGGGGATAGCATTCTGTTAACCTGCACACCTATTGGTGGAACACCAAATTTTATTTATGCATGGAATAGCAATGGAGCCACTAATTCTACACTTTTGGTAAACCCTGCGGATACTGTCCAATACGTTGTTGCAGTAGTTGATTCAACAGGTTGCAGTGGCACGGATACCGTTTTTGTGAATGTACCTACCCCGCTAAATGATTCTACACTTACATTTATTCTTTGTGATTCAATTGTTGCAAGCGGACAAATACAAATTTATGCCACTAATGGTGTAATTCCCTATCAGTACTCTATTACAGGGGGACAAAGCTTTCAATCGTCATCGGTATTTGCAAACCTCACGTATGGCGCTTATCCGATTGTAATTACTGATGCAATGAATTGTAGTCATAGTGATTCAGCAACAGTAAACGCGCTTAGTCACAAGCCAATTACTGATTTTATTGTAAGTACCAACATGATGCAATTAGATTCATTTGTGGTGGTGGATATAAGCAATCCAAGGCCGGATACTGTGATATGGATTTTTCCGAATACGGTTACCGTGGTTGATAATAATCCTTATGCTCCTGTAATTGTTTCTGCCGACACCGGCAGTGTTATTATATCTATGGAAACACATTACGGCACCTGTATTATGAGCCTTACCAAAACAGTACAATTTATAAAAGCAGACACCATTGCCCCATCACCAAATGGGAATGGAATTGAAGCGATAACGGTTTTTCCTAACCCGAATACCGGTCAGTTTTCGGTGGAGGTAAAACTATATAAAAAACAAACCTATGCCATTTATGTTTACAACTCGCAAGGTGTGGAACAAACGCGCATTACTATTCCTTACGATGATTATAGTTTAAGCAATATTAATTTACCTGCTCCTGCTCCCGGAACCTATTTATTAAAAGTAATAGCGGAGTATGATTCGGAGGCTAAAACGATTGTAATAACACAGTAAAGTGCGAATAAATAATTAAAAACTGAATAAAAACTTTGCGGGCTTGGCGGTGAAAAAATAACCGCAAAGAACACAAAGAAAACCGCAAAGAGCGCAAAGGGAAAGTATAAATAGCCTCAGCGAACTTTGCGAAAAAAAAACATTGTGAGCTTGGCGGTAAAAAAAATAACCGCAAAGAACACAAAGAAAACCGCAAAGAGCGCAAAGGAAGTAAATAAGAATTTTTTAAAATGATAGGATTGTACAACAGGCAACTACTACTTTTTATTTTCTTTATCCTGAATTTAATTTCAGGCGGATTTATCATTGCCCAAAACCTCGATAAAATAGGCAAAGACGATATGCTAAAAGTAAGCGGAGGACTAAATTTCAATTCTATCATTTTTAATACCAATAACCCTGCCTCCACACGCGCACCATTCAGCTGGTATATGAATGGTAATGTAACGGTAACAGCTTTAGACTGGAGCTTTCCATTTACCTATAGCTATAGCAATCAGCAGAGCAGCTATACACAACCTTTCAATCAAACAGGGATTGCTCCTACCTATAAATGGATAAAGACCTATATAGGTATGTGCAATATGAATTTATCGCAATATACCTATGCAGGAGTTCCTTTTCTGGGTGCAGGTGTAGAGCTTAGCCCTAAAAACTGGAAAATAGCATTTATGTATGGCAGGCTCAAAAAGGCTGTTGAATATGATGCTTTGACCGAAAGCGATTTAAACATGTCGTTCAAACGAATGGGCATGGGTGCTAAAGTTGGTTATGAGAAAAAAGGGTATGGTGTGAGCCTTATATGGTTTCAGGCCAAAGATGTACAAAACAGTTTAAGCTTTATACCACCTGTAACATCGGTACTTCCGCAGGAAAATACAGTAGTTAGTGCCACTGCCAAAGCACCAATTACAAAATATTTTAACTTTTCAACTGAATATGCTGTGTCGGGTTTTACACGCAACTCCTTTTCCGAAAAGCTTTCGTCTGATGCTTCCGGAAACAAGCTGCCTTTTATGTTCCAGCCTCGTACCAATTCCGAATTTTTTACAGCCTTTAAATTATCTCTTAATTTTAACTCGAAACTTTTTTCATGTGGATTCAATTTCGAACGTATCGGCTCAAATTATAAAACATTGGGTATTTATTACATCAACAACGATATACAAAATATCACATTATCACCACAAGTACGCTTGTTTAAAAATAAGTTGAGCATAGCACTCAATACCGGTTTACAACACAATAACCTGAGCAAAGAAAGACTAAGCACCATGAACCGAGTAATAGGATCCGGCAATATTACCTTTCAGCCCAACGCAAAATGGAATGTTGCTGCTACTTATTCCAACTTCACCAGCTATTTGCGCAACCGCCCTGTTACCGACCCTTTTTATCAGCTAACTCCTGCCGATACTATGAAGTTTTACCAGGTTTCTCAAAATGCTTCGGCTACTGTTAACCATTCATTTGGAAAAACAATGCTGAAACACAACATCTCTTTCAGAACAGCCTACCAGGTAAGTCGTCAGGAAACGGGCAGTGCTATGGGGGCACCTGTGACATTACTAAATGGCAATGTTGCCTATGGTATTATACATTTGAAAACAAAAACCACTGTAAGCCTCAGCGCCAATGCAAACCAAACAAGCACATTAAATATCAACACTGTGTATTATGGACCCGGACTTAGCATCGGCAAATCATTTTTGAACAATACACTTTCATTAATGTTAGGTAGTATTTATAATTTGGCCTACACAAATAGCACCAGCACCGGTTCTGTTGTGAACGAACGATTAAACCTGGGCTACAATCCAAAGGTGAAAAACAAAAAATATGGAAAACCGAATTTAAGTATAAGCGTCAATTATATGAATAAACTAAATGCTCCGGTGGGAACAACCGCATTGCATGAGTTTACAGGGAATATAAATTTGGGATATGTGTTTTAAGTACCCCTCCCCAGCCCTCCCCCCAGGGGAGGGGTAAAGGTATTGGGTGAATTAGAAATAAATTAAAAAATGTTAAAAATTAACTACAAAATAAAATTACTTATTTTCATCACCTGGCTCTTTGGCTCCCTCCCCTGGGGGGAGGGCCGGGGAGGGGTGTTGTTTGCGCAAACCTACCCCGTACAAATTACTACACAGCTATCAACACCCTTCAGTGGCTATATACCTGATTATAGTGTAGCAGGCAATGAAAACTTAAAATTATTAGTTCTTTTTTCCGATTTTACAAAACCATCCTACAACATTAAATTAAAATTTCAGCTAAGCGGACAAGGCATTAACATTCAAAGCAAAAGCTATTTTTATTTGGGGCCAATTACCTTGCAACCCGGAATACCCGTTGAAATTAGCGGAAGCGAGCTGGCAGCAATACTTAACCCGGCTAATTTAGATATTAGCGGCATCAGTGTTCAACATTATCAAACACAAAATTTACCCGAAGGCTATTATAACCTTTGCTTTACCGCTTATGATTTCAATAACCCGATACCCATACAAGTAAGTAACCAGAGCTGTGCCTTTGGCTGGATGGTATTGAGCGACCCTCCCTTTATAAATTTGCCGATGTGTGGAAGCATAGTACCCATAAATAACCCACAAAATTGTATGTTTCAATGGACACCCATGAACATGAATTCACCCAACTCGGCATACAATACACTTTACGATTTTGATTTGTATGAAATTCGTCCATCCACACAAAGTCCCGGAAATAGTATACAAACCTTGCCCCCCATTTATCAAACCACCACACCCTTTACATTTGTAAATTATGGAATAACAGAGCCGCAGCTATATGCGGGCATGCAATACGTGTGGCGTGTACGCGCGCGCGATCAAAGTGGCCGCGACCTGTTTAAAAACCAGGGTTTCAGCCAGCAATGCACGTTTACGTATGGTAGTCCGCTTAGCCAGATTGACACCAACAGCATACGCTTAACGCTGCAAGGCACAGCACTAACGTACCGTATGGCAAAATATACCTGGGATAACCTCGCTATTTTTGATTCCTACACCTTTCAATACCGTAAACAAGGCACTACTAATTGGTTCCCGGTAAGCAGCATCACCTGTACTGCCCTTACCAATAACCTCGAGCCCGAAACAAGCTACGAAGCGCGTGTTAAAGGCGTTTATGGTGATGGCGAAGTGGTTACTATTACCACACCGGCTAAGCCTGTTATTGTATGCGGACAAGGGGGGGTACCACCACTTACAACTAACTTTATTCCTTTAAAAACAGGTGCTGTAGGTCAGGTTTGGAATATAGGCCAGTTTGATATGGCCGTTACTCAATTAGACAACCCGAATGATGCAAGTGGCAAATATACGGGGTATGGAAAAATAATAATTCCATTTATGCTCAACAGCACACTATTAGGCAAGTTTGAAAATATCAGCGTTAATGAAGCGATGCAAGTGGTAGAAGGTGAAGTGGAGATTACTACAAGTGGGATGGAGGCATGGTTGGCGAATATTGCTGAACAAGAAGCAAATAA
>JAHEXZ010000028.1:0-25033 GCA_023251835.1 Bacteroidota bacterium
TAGCATCCAACATATTATTAATTAACCAATAACGGTTTTTGTTACCATCAAATGCTTTCCAGCCAAGGTCATTTGAACTTTGTGCATTATTTACAATGGCTAAGGCTTTTTGCAGGTAATAAGTACCTCCATCAGGGGCAAATGAATCGTAATCGAGACCAACAATCAGGTAAGCATAATAAGCCAATACAGAAGTAAGGTTCGACAAATGCAGGTTTTCTGAATATTCAAGCGTTTGGTTCTCTAAATATTTAAATTGGAAGTCGTTATCATTATTATTCAGCAGTACAGTGTTGTACGATGATTTAAAAACAGGCCTGCGCACCTGAACCTGTATTGTTGCTTTAAATTCATCTGTTGAAATACGTTCCGAAACATTAATTAACATACTACAATCAATGCGTTCATTATTTTTAAATGTTTCATTGGTCCATTTTCTGTTGTTCACAAACTCATAAATGGCCGTTTGGAGGTTATCAAATATGCTTTTATCAGTACCTTGAATAGTAGGCGATACCACCTGTACTTTGCAATTTAATTCCTGAGCAAATGTGATGTTTGAGAAGAAAAGGAAGGAGAAAAAGATACCTCTCCCCATCCCTCTCCTCAGGAGAGCGGGGATACTTATATTTGTATTATATTTATTTGCCTTCACCAATAGCGAAAATTTAAATCAGGCCTTTTATTACGGTTACAATATCTCTCGCCACTTCGGCCTTGCTTTTCAACTCAAAATTTACTGATTTATTGTATCTGTTGATAAGGGTAATTTTATTGGTGTTTGTTTTAAAACCTGCTCCTTTATCATTCAATGAATTCAGAACTATTAAATCTAAATTTTTCTTTTTTATTTTGGCTTTTGCATTTTCTATCTCATTTTCTGTTTCCAAAGCAAAACCAATAAGCAGTTGATGAGCTTTTTTTAATTTACCCAACTCCTGCAGTGTATCTTTGGTTGAAACAAGGTCAATGCTTTTGATTCCATTAACTTTTTTAATTTTCTGGTTAGCCGCTTTTGTCGGTTTATAGTCGGCTACAGCAGCAGAAAGTACTGCAATGTCTGTTGTTTTGAATGCTTTGACTGAGGCATTATACAACTCTTCAGCAGATGTTATATCAATCCGGTGAATATTGGGATGTATTGCAGTTAGATTATTAGGGCCGCATACCAATGTTACATCAGCACCCTGGCTGGCAAACTCTTCTGCAATAGCAAAACCCATTTTGCCGGAAGAATGATTTCCAATAAAACGAACCGGGTCAATTGCCTCATAAGTAGGTCCGGCAGTTACCAATACTTTTTTACCTGTAAAAGGTAACATTTTTGTTAATGATTTTTGTAAAAACTCAATTATATCTTCCGGTTCAGCCATGCGGCCTTCCCCGTTCAATCCACTTGCAAGCTCACCTGTTCCGGGGTTGATAACAGCATTGCCAAATGATTTCAACCGCTTTAAGTTTTCAACCGTTGCCGGATGTTTATACATATCTAAATCCATTGCAGGAGCAACATATACTTTACACCTGGCCGACAGGTATGTTGCAAGAAGCAGGTTATCACATATACCATTTACCATTTTAGCAATAGTATTGGCTGATGCGGGGGCTATCACTATAGTGTCTGCCCATAATCCAAGCTCAACATGGTTATTCCATTCTCCTGTTTTATCTTTTGAAAAGTGAATTAAAACAGGGTTTTTAGAGAGGGTAGAAAGTGTGAGGGGTGTTATAAAATCAAGAGCAGCAGGTGTCATTATTACTTTAACATCAGCTCCTGCTTTTACCAATAAACGAATTAAAAGTGCCGATTTATAGGCAGCAATGCTGGCTGTTACACCAATTAGTATATTTTTACCTTTTAGCATTAAATAATAAAAATTGGCAGTTAAAAAATTAGCAGTTTGCAAAAACCGCCATTGTTAACTGCCAACTGCCAATTATTATTTATATAATTATTTTTCTGTTTCAGCGTTTGGGTTACGATAGTATATTTTACTATCAGTGAACTCCTGAATAGCAATTAAAGAAGGTTTTGGCAAACGCTCATAAAATTTAGATATTTCAATCTGTTCACGATTCTCAAATATCTCTTCCAGGTTATCAGTGCTGGAAGCAAACTCTGCCAGTTTATTTGTTAACTCTTCTTTTATTTCGGCACTAATTTGGTTAGCACGTTTTGAAATAATAGCAATACTTTCATAAATATTACCGGTTTTGCCATCAAAATCTCTCAAATCACGTGTTGCTGTAGTTAAATCGGCTGTTGTTTTTTTGTAGTCCATTGTTGTTTTTTTATGATGTTGGTTTATTCTGCTTTTCTATATTTTTTAATGCACTGGTATATACCATTTCGGCTTCTTTTAAATATTCACTGTTCGGGAAAGTATCCACAAACTTAATATAGGCATCTACAGCAGCTTTAAAGCGTTCCTGCTTCTTTGAATCAATGCTGTTTAGTGCCAGCAGGTAGTATGACTTAATAATCAGATAATTGATTTGCTCTTTCTGTTTTGCATCAGGATAGTCTTTCAGATGATTGTTAAATGCAGCAATAGCAGCTTTATAATCCACCATGTTGTAATACTGCATGGCGTTTTCATTGGACTTACGCTCCAGCTTAGCTCTTAATTTATCAAGCATTTTATTACATTCCGGTATACGAGTGCTTTTCGGATACTGGTTGGTAAAACGCTGAAACTCCTTAATAGCCAACTTTGTATCTGATTGATCCAAGCTGTATTCTGGTGAGCTTAAGTAATAGCAATATGCATTCATATACGCGCACTCCTCTGTATGTTTGCTGTTTGGAAACTGCCTTACAAAGTTACGGAAATGGTAACCTGCAACAATATAATCCTCCAGATTGTATTCACAATAAGCATAATAATATAGTACCTCTTCTGCCCTTGCCGTTCCCCTGAAAACGCTTACTAACTCTTCAAAAAGAGTAAGTGCTCTTGTATAATCTTCTTTGTTAAAATATTTTACAGCGGCATCATACTTGGCATCCATATCACCACTTTTGAGCAACTTGTTGTATTTACCAATAGCAAAGCCATTACCTTTTTTCTTTTCTTTGTCGGTAGAGTCATATACTTTTCTCTCACTGTTACATGAACCAATACCTAAAAGCAAGGCTAAAACAATAACAATATTAAACTGTTTTTTTAACATAAAGGGATAGCAAAGATACACTATTTTGCTTTAAATAGCTACATCCTACTTGTTTTTATTTCTTTATCCCAAAAGTAACTGGAGTTTCCTTAAAAAATTTAATCAGGGAATAATTCTAATTGACAACCGTCAATGTTTCCTTGTTTTCCATTAAAACTGTCAATGCCGACTAGTGCTTTTTTTTAGTAATCCATAAATTCCATCAGCCATTGCATAGCTGTAAAACTGTGGTACGATGTCCATAACTGTTATAGCTCCTTTGATGTTAGGAATAAATGAGCAGACAGCACTTAAAATAAATCTTAAAATTACCCCAATCCCCTTAACGGAAATACAACAATCAACTATTCTGTTATATGAAATGCTGATAATGTTCCGGATGAATTATATTTACTGCAACTGAAAGCCAACAATCAGGTTTCAACAAAAAAAATAATTGTTGCGAAGTAATTAAACTTTTTACCTGGTAAGACTTACCTTTGCGGTATGCGTATAGATATTCTCACCGTTTTGCCACAAACAAAGCCTTGAACGTACCAAAAACGCAGGCCTGATTTATAACTGGATTTGCGATAGCAAAGGCTGTTAGATATAGTAATACTGAGCGAATGAATATAACTATTCCACACACTGCCAATATGTTCCGTGTTAATATACAACTGGGTATGGAGGTAGAAGTGGTATTGAAAAAAGACCAACGAACAGGTAAGCGAACACGTGGTAAAGTGCGTTGGATACTGACCAGCAAATTTTTTCATTCAAGAGGAATTAAAGTTATGCTCGATACCCGTCAGGTTGGTCGTGTGCAGGAAATTATAAAACCTCTCTGTTACTATTAATTTTAGTATATAATACGGATGAAAAGGCTGTCTCAAAAGTTTAAAAACGTCATTGTGAGTCTAATTTGTGGCTTTTGAGACAAACTCATTCGCTCAGCATAACTGAATTTACCCCGAATGTTCGGGGTTGTTTTTTGCAAATTTGCTAAGATTCAGTATATTTGGTTCTTGCAAATGAGAAAAAACTACAATAAAATAAGCTTCTTTAAATTTCTTGCCTGGGTGGCTTTACCCGGATTGTGAAAGTTTTATTTTGTATTTCCTCAATTCATTCCATTAAATAATTACATTTTTAATTCTTATTCACATGACAAAAATTATCGTATTAGGCGCTGGCATGGTTGGCAGTGCAATGGCTATTGACCTGGCAAAAAAATACAATGTAACAGTTGCTGATCTGAGCAACAAAGCATTGGAAAGACTAAAACAAAAAAATCAATCCATACAAACACTTCAGCTAAATGCAAAAGATAAATCACTTTTGACTTCAGCTATTGCACCATTTGACATTGTACTATGTGCCGTTCCCGGTTTTATGGGTTTTGAAACTTTAAGAACAATCATCGAAGCCGGTAAAAATGTGGTAGATATTTCATTTTTCCCGGAAAATTCGCTTGAGTTAGATGCACTGGCCAAACAAAAAGGAGTAACCGCAATAGTTGATTGCGGTGTTGCACCAGGTATGGATAACATCATATTAGGATACTACAATGAAAAAATGAAACTAACTGATTTTGAGTGCCTTGTAGGAGGTTTGCCCAAAGTGCGGAAGTGGCCTTTTAATTATAAAGCCCCTTTTTCACCGGTAGATGTTATTGAAGAGTATACACGTCCGGCACGTTATGTTGAAAACGGACAAATAATAGTAAAACCGGCAATGTCAGACATTGAGCATGTAGAAATACCAAAAGTAGGAACATTAGAAACTTTTAATTCGGATGGTTTACGTTCCATTATATACACCATGACTCATATCCCGAATATGAAAGAAAAAACCATGCGTTACCCCGGACATATCGAAAAAGTGATTACTTTACGGGACTCTGGCTTTTTCAGTAAAGAACCTTTACAGGTAAATGGGATTGACATTATTCCATTAGAATTTACTTCTAAAATCCTGTTTAATGAATGGAAATTAGGGGAAACAGAAGAAGAAATTACCGTAATGCGCGTTACAGTGGTTGGAGAAGAAAATGACGTTACCAAAAAAGTGGTATACAATTTACACGATGAGTATAATAAAGAAACGCAAACATCATCTATGGCTAGAACCACCGGTTATACGGCAACGGCTGCTGTTAACCTGATAGCAAATGGTTTATTTACAGAAAGAGGGGTATTCCCTCCTGAACTGGTTGGTAAACATGAAAATTGTTTTAACCACTTTATTAGCTATTTAAAAGAACGTGGAGTTCACTATATTAAAGAAGAAACAATAGTAGAAAAAACTGCTATAGCGTAACGTAGCAAAAAAGAAGTTTTTTTATTTAAATAATTACTTTATATGGAATCAATAACAAATTGATTATCAACATTAAAATCTCTCTGTTTTCGAAAAGAAAAAATCCCCTTCAATTTGGGCATTGTCATCACTGTCAGACCCATGAACTGCATTAGCAGCTATTGATTTAGCATAAATTCTACGGATAGTTCCTTCAGCAGCCTTAGCAGGATCTGTAGCACCAATTAAATTTCTGAAATCAGCCACAGCATTCTCTTTCTCTAAAATAGCAGCTACTATTGGTCCGGATGACATATATTGAACCAGTTCTCCATAAAAAGGACGTTCTTTATGAACTGCATAAAAAGCACCCGCAGCTTCAGCAGATAATTTTGTATACTTCATTGCAACAATGCGGAAGCCAGCATCATTGATCATTTTTAAAATTCCGCCAATGTACCCGTTTCCAACAGCATCGGGTTTAATCATTGTAAATGTTCTGTTTGTTGCCATTTTTGTAAATTATTTTATAGTATTTAGATATTATTGGGATAACCAACTTTTATGGCTGCGAAATTAGAAAAATATAATCAGTATTTTACTAATTTTAATAACAAATAAACTTAGGCATGCCCATTAAATATTCGTAAATTTGCCACTTACCAAAAAATAAAAAACTTGAACGCAAAACAGCTACAGGAAATAAAATCGCTTTTAAGCAGCCCTCAAAAGATAGCTATTGTTACCCACTGGTCGCCTGACGGTGATGCTATGGGCTCATCCTTAGGATTTTATAATTATCTGATCAAAAAAAAACACAAAGTCACGGTAATAACGCCTAACGATTATCCTTCGTTTTTATACTGGTTACCCGGGAATAAAAAAGTCATTGATTTTTCTAAAAAGCCTAAACCGGCAAAAACAGCCATAGCTGAAGCTAATATTATATTTTGCCTCGATTTTAATTCAATTAAACGCATTGATGCTTTAGGAGATGAGATAGCAAAATCCAAAGCTGCAAAATGTATTATCGATCATCATTTACAGCCCGAAAATTTTGCCGACTATATGCTTCATGATGTTAATGCCTGTTCTACCTGCGAGTTAGTTTTTGACTTTATAGAATTGATGGATGATAAGAAATACATTCATAAAGATATAGCCAATTGTTTGTATACCGGTATAATGACTGATACTGGCTCTTTCCGTTTTCCATCTACAAAAGCCAAAACCCATCGTATAATTGCCGAACTGATTGAAGCCGGTGCTGAAAATTCACCTATTCACGACCGGATTTATGATGATAATACTGAAGATAAACTAAGACTGCTTGGATATTGCCTTGCTGAAAAACTTACTGTTTTAAAAGAATACAACACTGCATTTTTTCACTTGCGTGATGATGAATTGAAACGGTTTAACTACAAAAAAGGAGATACTGAAGGCCTTGTTAATTATGCTCTCTCTATAAAGGATATATGTTTTTCTGCATTTTTTGTAGAACGTGATGGGGTTATAAAAACCTCTTTCCGCTCAAAAGGGAATTTTAATGTAAATCTGTTTGCCAGAAAACATTTTGATGGTGGTGGCCATGCCAATGCTGCAGGAGGAATGAGCGATTTAACTCTCGATGAATGCATAATTAAGTTTATTTCTCTGCTTGCCGACTATAAAAACGATCTCAACTCCTCTTCCTCTCCCTCTGACAAGAAAACATTAAGTAGTAAAAAGCCAGGC
Organism: Bacteroidota bacterium; assembly: GCA_023251835.1. Lineage (GTDB taxonomy): Bacteria > Bacteroidota > Bacteroidia > 2-12-FULL-35-15 > 2-12-FULL-35-15 > 2-12-FULL-35-15. The sequence goes on from JAHEXZ010000028.1 coordinate 7,192, forward strand.
AAAAGCAAAAAGAAATAACAATAAATGAAAAGCAATAGAAATATGCTGAAATATAACCGTTTACTTCCTTTCAGAATATTATCTGCTACCCGTATGGGGCAAGTGGGAGTTTGGGTAGGATTTCTTCTTTTCATTTTAGTCATATATTCCTGTGGCGATAATCACCGAAAAACAGCAAAGAACACCAATATACAAGGTAGGGAGTTTCAAAATAAGCTGATTGAAGCCAACAAAATGTATGTAAAGCAGGAAAGTGATGAAATTGATCAATATGTCAGGCATCGTGGTTGGAAGATGACCACAACGGGTACCGGACTTCGATACATGATAACAAAAAAAGGGAACGGAGAAGCTGCTGTTGTTGATAAATATGCAAAAGTAAATTACAAAATCAGCTTGTTAGATGGTACCGTTTGTTATTCATCCGATTCTACAGGAGCCAAAAATTTTATGGTAGGACAAGACAATGTAGAAAGTGGTTTGCATGAAGCAATCCAGCTAATGCACGTAGGTGATAAAGCTGTATTCATTTTACCCTCCCATTTAGCCCACGGATTAATAGGAGATGAAAACAAAATACCGCCTAAATCCTCGGTAATTTATGATATTGAACTGTTAGCTGTTCATTAGAAAATCAGTAGAAAATACAGAAGAGCAAATATAATGTTGTACCCTGTTTCGAGCTATTCTATAAAAGCTGCTAATAACTATTCCAGTCCACTCAGAAATAAAGGAATCTTTATTGTTTTTATGGCTATTTTGCCATTATTTACCTCCTGCTGGAATTCCCCCTATAAAGAATTTACTGAAACTGACTCCGGCCTGTATTACAAATTGCAAATGATAGGTGACGGCAAAAACAAACCTGCATTGGGTGATTATTTACAGCTTATCATTACTTATAAAACGGGGAAAGATTCTGTTTTTTATGACACTTACTCCTGCAATGAAACAGGAATGGTGATATTACCTTTTGCACGATCTTCATTTAAAGGTAGTTTTGAAGAAGGGTTAACTAAAATGAATACTGGCGACAGCGTTTCCTTTATTGTGAATGCAGATTCTTTGTTTAAAAAATTTTTTAAAGCAGAAGTACCCTTTTTTCTCGAAGCTGATGGCATTGTAAGAATGGATATAAAACTTCATCGTATTTTGAATAAGGAGGAATATGTAGAAGAACTTAAAAAATATAAAATGATTGTGGAAGACCGCGATATTGAAGAGCTGAGAAAATTATCAGTTTACTTAGATACCTGTAAAATCCGGTATTACCCTATTCCTAATGGTATGTATTACTTACCCGTAAGGCAAGGTGCCGGTGAATGTACCAAATACGGAGATATGGTTAAAATACATTACAAAGGATATTTTTTAAATGGAAAACAGTTTGAATCTACTTACGAACGAAACCAACCTTTGGAATTTAACTTTGGTGATGAAGGTCAGGTAATTAACGGATTTAAAACAGCGCTCAGCTTAATGAATGAAGGTGCAAAAATAAAATTCATCATCCCTTCATCACTTGCCTTTGGTGAAGAAGGCTCAGCAACCAATATAGTTCCTCCTTACACAACGGTTGTTTACGAAATTGAATTATTAAGCCTTATAAAACATAACTAAGTACTTTTCAACAAAGAAAAAAAGAAGCAAAAAAAGAAAATTACAACAACAATATTATAATTATTTTATCCTTTCAAAGAACCATTGCAAATCTAAAGGCTTGTCGAAATATGTGCGTGGATTGAGGAAATTATTTTGAAAACTTTACTAAGATTCAGTATAATATTATTGTGCAGTAATAGTTTTTTTACTCATCACTTTTTTAGCTGCTTCCACAATATTTACTGCATCCAGACCATATTTGGTCATTAACTGATCAGGAGTACCGCTTTCGCCAAAGCTATCATGTACAGCTACCATTTCAAGAGGTGTTGGTAATTCGCGTGAAAGTAATTGTGCTATACTATCGCCAAGGCCACCATTCATTTGATGTTCTTCAGCTGTAACCACACATCCTGTTTTTTTCGCAGAAGCTATAATAGCAGCATTATCTAAGGGTTTTATAGTGTGAATATTTATTATTTCAGCATTAATGCCTTGTGCAGCCAGTTGCTCACCAGCCTCAATGGCCTTCCATACTAAATGGCCGGTAGCAAAAATGCTTACATCACTACCTTCATTTATCAGCCAAGCTTTACCAATTTCAAATTTTTGGTCAGCCGGAGTAAAATTGGGAACAGCAGGGCGACCAAAACGCAGGTAAACGGGGCCTTCATGGATCGCTATAGCAATAGTAGCGGCTTTAGTCTGATTGTAATCACAAGGGTTAATAACAACCATTCCTGGCAGCATTTTCATTAGCCCTATATCCTCCAATATCTGATGGGTAGCACCATCTTCGCCCAGTGTTAAACCGGCATGTGATGCACATATCTTTACATTTTTACCTGAATAGGCCACTGATTGGCGTATCTGGTCATATACACGTCCTGTAGAAAAGTTAGCAAATGTACCTGTAAAAGGTATTTTACCACCAATAGTTAAACCGGCTGCAATACCAATCATATTGGCTTCGGCAATACCTACCTGAAAAAAGCGCTCCGGATGCTCTTTGGCAAATGCATCCATTTTTAAAGAACCTGTTAAATCAGCACACAAAGCAACTACATTTGGGTTTATTTTTCCCAGTTCGGAAAGGCCTGCACCAAAGCCTGAGCGGGTATCTTTTTTTTCAGTATAGGTATATTTTTTCATTCAGTATATATTAATTTTGTTATCCAAGTTCCAATTGTGTTATTTTTTTTAGTGTATCTGCTTCAATAGGTTTGTTTATGTAACCAATAATATCTTTATATACTTTTGCTCGTATTTTGTCATCAGGAGCCGCAGAAGAGCTTAAAATATATATTGCTATTCTTTTGTTGGGGTTTGGTTTTAGCTTAACAAATTCATCCAAAAACTGCCAGCCCCCCATTACTGGCATATTTATATCTAACAGAATAACATCAGGTAAATCTTCATCGACTACCTGTTTTAAGGCTTCCAATGCTTCTTCCCCATTCTTATACGATAATATTGAAATTTCATTATTGAGATTTCGGATAACAGTTTTTATTATAAACTGAATTATCTCCTCATCGTCAATAATACATATCGTTTTATTTTTCATCTTACAAAAATTTACGTCCCTTCTTTTATTCCACTTCTATTTCAATCGATATAGTAAAATGAAATTTAAAGGCTCTCAAAATTAACAATTTATAATTATTCTAAATAATTATAATATTCTTAATTGTACCGCCTTAATATAACTTAACAAAAGTTGATAATCCTGATTCTACTTTAAACGTTTTTTCAATGGTATAAATAGCTTCTTTAGCATTTGTCGGCCTAAATTCTACCCTATATCTACCCGGCTGTAGTATAATTGTTTCATTTACCGCGTTACTGTTCAGGTTACATACCCATACTAATTTATTTTTTTCTTCAACATACAAACTTCCGGGGCCATCAGTAGGTTTGGTAATACTGACACTTCCATACTGCGGTATTTCAATAGTTGTAGTTTTGCTTTGTGCAATATCTACTTTACTCAGTTTAATACGCGGCAGTGTTAAAATCTCCAAATCATATTTTCCAACAATAAATTTTTCAGTAGTATTAAATTTCTGAACATGTAATGTTTGCATTTCTTCGTTTTTACGGACAATACAATTCAAAGTTCTGGTATCTTCTGAATTTCCGTTCATTTTTAGATTAAGATAACCTTGCGGGGCATCAACAGCAATAATATTATGTTTACCGGGTGTTAATTCAATACCAGATTTTTCAACAGGCGGAATGGTATTAACTACCATTTTATATGTTCCGATAGGGTCAATTACAATTGTATCCGGCACTCCTTTGTGGTTTATGGTGTGTATGTAATTATATCTTATAGCACCGGATTCGTCATCATAAAATGTCATGTTTACATCGGTTTCCGTAGGACGTCCTACCAGATCGTTAAGATTTACCTGTACAGTGGTATTGTTAAGCGCTTGTGAAATAACAATATTCAGGATATTTTTAAAATTAGTTTCACTGGAAGCATCATAAAATTTACCGATACATCCAAAAGAATTGATATAGCTCTGATCAAGCCCTATTCCTATTACGAAGGGTTTTAATACAATACCTTTTTTTTGAAGTGCCAATGAAACAGCACAGGGATCACCGTCACACTCTTCAATACCATCAGTAATAAGAATTACGATATTGCGGGTACTGGAAGAAGAAGCTGTGGGAAAATCATTGGCACATTGTTCAAGGGTATAAGCAATAGGAGTAGTTCCTTTGGGAACAATGGTTTTAAGCCTGTTTTTTATGGCAGTAATATTATCTTTTCCAAAAGGCACTTCCAGCTTGGTGTCTGTACAGCTACGTTGTGGACGTAGCGGTACCTGATGTCCATAAGCACGGAAAGCAAGTTCAAGGTTTTCGGAACCAGAGGTTCCTTTGATGCTGTCTAAAAATTCGCCCAATAATTTTTTTGCAAGGTCCATTTTCATGCCGCTCTGCCATTGACCAAACATACTGAACGAAGCATCAAAAACAAACAGAATACGGGTTAGAGGTGGAGATTGCGGAGTTCTGTTTTGAGCTTTTGCAGGGAAACAACAAATAAAGGCAATAAAGAGTACAGAGATATGAGATATGAGATATGAGATGTGAGATGTAAGATGTGATCGTATAGAGATATGAGATTTGAGGTGTGAGAAGTAATATTCAGGATATATTAAATTGCGTTTAATCATTTGTACAATCTGCTACGTATTTATTAGACGTATATTGGAAAACTTTATTGTAAACCGACCAAATTGATCACATCTCAAATCTTACATCTAAATTAATAATCTCCTAATGTTTCAGCATTTTGTTTCAAAGCCTGTGCCAGTTGTTCATCATTAGGAGCAACACCATGCCATTTGTGGCTACCCATCATAAAATCAACACCATGTCCCATTTCGGTTTTCATTATGATAATTACCGGTTTTCCTTTTCCTGTATGTGTTTTGGCACGATGAAGTGTTTCTATTACTTCAGGCAAAAGATTACCATTCATGGAAAGCACATCCCAGCCAAAGGCTTCCCATTTGGCTTTTAAATTACCCAATGAAAGAACATGTTCAGTAGGACCATCTATTTGCTGACCATTCAAATCAATAGCAGATATAATATTATCTACTTTTTTTGCAGCAGCATACATGGCAGCTTCCCATATTTGCCCTTCCTGCAGTTCACCATCACCATGCAAACTGTAAATAATATTATTGTCTTTATTTAACTTTTTAGCAATTGCAGCCCCAATAGCAACTGATAAACCTTGTCCCAGAGAGCCGGAAGCAACACGAACACCGGGTAATCCTTCGTGCGTGGTAGGATGCCCCTGCAAACGCGAGTTTAACTTACGAAAAGTAGTAAGTTCTTTTACAGGAAAATAACCTGAACGAGCTAAAACACTATAAAAAACAGGTGAAATATGACCGTTGGACAGGAAAAATAAATCTTCGTCAATTCCATCCATAGAAAATTTTTCAGGATAATGTTTCATTACTTCAAAATACAGGGCAACGAGATATTCGGTACAGTCTAAGGAACCACCAGGATGCCCGGAGTTAACAGCATGAACCATTCTGACAATATCCCTGCGAACCTGGGTACATATTTTTTCTAATTCTGCGATTGAAGCCATTGGGAATATAATTTTAGAGTTTTAGAATTTTTGAATAAAACCCATTTTTTGATAGGGGCATAAAAAATGCCGGTCAAAAGTACCTTTTTTTACAGGTATGACATGCTTTGTTGAAAAACAAATATCCTTTGTTGAAAACTCAAAAAACGTATCGTATTCATTTTAACAAACAGTAAAAATGGTATCTTTGCAAGCTAAAAACCTGAAACCAGAAACCTTTAAACCAAGAATATGGCGTTACAGTGTGGGATTGTAGGATTACCTAATGTGGGTAAATCAACCCTTTTTAATTGTTTATCAAATGCAAAGGCACAAGCGGCCAATTTCCCGTTTTGTACCATTGAGCCTAATATAGGTGTTATTACTGTTCCGGATGACCGTTTGACAGTGCTTGAAAAATTAGTAAAACCAGAGCGCGTTATACCTACCACTGTTGAAATTGTTGACATTGCAGGGTTGGTGAAGGGTGCAAGTAAAGGCGAAGGATTGGGTAATAAATTTCTTGCAAATATACGTGAAACCAATGCCATTATTCATGTATTGCGTTGTTTTGATGACCCCAATGTTATACATGTTGATGGTTCCATAAATCCGGTACGGGATAAAGAAATTATAGATACTGAATTACAGTTGAAAGACCTTGAAACCATTGATTCCAAAATAAAACGGGTTGAAAAACAGGCCAAGACGGGAAATGACAAAGAAGCCAAAAAAGCGTATGAAGTATTATTGCAGGTAAAAAATGTTTTGGAACAGGGAAAATCTGCCCGTGCAACACATCTTTCGGAAAGCGATATGCCTTATATAGCTGATTGCTGCCTGCTGACAATAAAACCTGTTTTATATGTATGTAATGTAGATGAAGCATCTGTAAAAACCGGCAACAAATACATTAAGGCTGTAAAAGAGGCTGTAAAAGATGAAAATGCAGAAGTACTGGTTATTACAGCCCAAATGGAAGCAGAAATAGCCAGCTTAGAAACATATGAAGAACGGCAATTGTTTCTTGCCGATATGGGATTACAGGAGCCGGGAGTAAATAAACTGATAAAAGCAGCTTACAGAATATTAAGCCTGCAAACTTATTTCACAGCAGGAGTTAAAGAGGTACGAGCCTGGACCATTATAAAAGGCATGACAGCCCCTCAGGCAGCAGGTGTTATTCATACTGATTTTGAGAAAGGTTTTATAAGGGCTGAAGTAATTAAATATGCTGATTTTGTTGCACTTGGCTCAGAAACGGCTTGCAAAGAAGCCGGTAAAATGGGCATTGAAGGAAAAGAATATGTGGTTAATGATGGCGATATGATGCACTTCAGGTTTAATGTTTAAAGGAGTACAAAGTATTAAGTATTATGTACAGAGAAATTTTTTTCTGCCTCAATTACTTAGTACTTTGTACATAATACTCGGTACAATAAAATATGATTACTCCAATATCTCCGGCACAACAGCAGTTAAAATACATCCAGGAATTTTTGATTAAAATTGCTGATGGCGATTATAATTCAAGACTTTCTGTTATTGACAATAAGAATGAGCAGATGGTTGCCATTCAGGCAGGTATTAATATGCTGGTTGAAGAGCTTAAATCCAGCACAATTTCCCGTAGTTTTTTGACCAGTATTTATAATGGAATAAATGACATACTTATAGTTATAAACGAAAAGGGCGAAATTCAAACGATTAATCATGTTCTTGAAAGACTTTTATTGTATTCAGAAGAAGAGTTGTTTCATCAGCCTGTAGAGAAATTAATTCAGTTGAATGATATAGATAATGCAAGAAATTGTATCAGAAAGACATACGAACAGGATAAAATACAAGAGGTTGGTCTCAACTTCATTGCCAAAGATAAAAGTTCTATTCCGGTAGCTTGTTCCTTTTCCCCTTTGCACGATGCCCAAAATAATACAACCAGTATATTACTTGTAGCAAAAAATATATCGAGCCTTATCAGTGCCAAAAATCAGTTGCAAGATAAAAATGATGAACTTAATTTATTTGTTTACAAAGCTTCCCACGATTTGAAAAGCCCTGTTACTTCCATGATGAGTATGATGAGTTTACTTCGTCAAAGTAATAAGGTAGAGGAAATGCGGCTCTATATTACTATGATGGATGAATGCATCAATAAATTAAATACTGTTATTTCCGATTTATTGATATTAGGGCAAATAACTTATGGTAACTTAGAATCGGAGCAGGTGAATGTAAAAGAAATAATTCAGGACATTTTGAAAAGTATTGAATTTTTAAAGGAATTTAAAAACATTACTTTTGATATATCCATAGATGAAAAAGCAGAAACACTTAGAAGTGAAAAAGGTTTATTAAGGACTATTTTATTAAACCTGATTGATAATGCAATAAAATACAGTAAAAAGAGAGAAGAGCCTTCTTACATCCGAATACATATTACCCCTCACAAAAAAGGCATTTTAATGGAAGTCAAAGACAATGGGATGGGTATAGCTGAGCATCAGCTGGAGAATGTCTGGAAGATGTTTTATCGGGCTACAGCCATTTCCAAAGGTTCAGGTTTAGGTTTATATATTGTAAAAACCAGCGTAAATAAACTTGGAGGAACACTTTCATTAGAAAGCGGGGTTGATAAAGGAACTACTTTCAGAATATATATTCCTGATTTGAATAAATAATTAAATCTACGATTCCTTATTTATTACTGCCTCACTTTCAGGGAGCTCAGAAACATTTTCATTCACAACCCCCATGGAGCAGAATTTTTCAATACGCTGACTAATGCGTTTTTGAGGACTTAATTTCTCAAGATTGGCAATATGTTGAATAATTTCCTCTTTTACAGTTTTAAATATCTCATCATGATTAGTATGTGCTCCTCCTAATGGTTCAGGGATTATTCCATCAATTAATTTATTTTGGAGCATGTCTTTAGGAGTAAGCTTTAAGGCTTCTGCCGCTTTTTCTTTATTATTCCAGTTGCGCCATAATATTGACGAACAGGACTCAGGCGAAATAACTGAATACCAGGTGTTTTCGAGCATTAAAACTTTATCGCCAATACCAATACCCAATGCTCCGCCAGAGGCACCTTCACCAATAATAATGCATACAACAGGCACCTTCAACTGGCTCATTTCTAACAAATTACGAGCAATTGCTTCGCCCTGTCCACGTTCTTCAGCCTCCACTCCAGGATAGGCACCAGGAGTATCAATAAGAGTAACAATGGGTTTATTGAATTTTTCAGCTAATTTCATCAGGCGTAAAGCCTTGCGGTAACCTTCAGGATTAGCCATACCAAAATTACGTATTTGACGCATCTTGGTATTAATTCCTTTTTGCTGGCCGATGAACATTACCGTTTTTCCATCTATGCTGCCAAAGCCTCCCACCATTGCTTTATCATCTTTCACTGTACGGTCGCCATGTAATTCTACAAAAGTACCATTGGTAATGTAATTTATATAGGCTAAAGTATAAGGTCTGTCGGGATGGCGTGATACCTGAACACGTTCCCAGGCAGTAAGTTTACTATAGATTTCGGTGCGTGCCTGTTTTATTTTTTCTTCAATTTCATGGGTAGTTTTTGAAATGTCAACACCACTTTTTTCGCCTACCTGTTTTACCTTTTCCAATTGCTCGTATAAATCTGCAATTGGCTTTTCAAAATCTAAATAATTCATGAGTAGCTAATATGTTTTGTTAAACCTCTCCAAAGAATAGGGGCGTTCAATCAGAAGTTATTTGATCCCCAATTTTAAGGGTTTAATTCTTTAGGATGCTAAAATAGCAAAAATTATATAAAAATAACAGACTGTTAGCTCTTTCTTATTCACATCAAACTTACAAGTATTAAAGTTTTTAAAAGTCGGGCAATTTGTTTTTCTTTGCAGTTCCTCTCAAATTAGTGTTATGATTTCATTTCCCAATGCAAAAATAAATATAGGTCTTAACATTATTGGAAAAAGAGCAGACGGCTATCATGATATTCAAAGTGCTTTTTATCCCATAGCCTTGTGCGATGCTTTGGAAATAGTTGAAAACCAGGATAAAAATATTGACCCGATAAGCATGAGTTTTTCCGGTATTGAAATACCAGGCGAGGCCAATAACAACTTATGTTACAAAGCCTATCAGTTAATTGCCAAAGATTATACTTTGCCAAAGATAAGGGTACATCTGCATAAGCATATTCCTATAGGAGCAGGTTTAGGTGGGGGCTCTTCCGATGCTGCTTTTTTTATCCGTTTGCTGAATGATAAGTTTGAACTGGGACTTGCCTGGGGAGAAATGCACCACTATGCACGTCAACTGGGAAGCGATTGCTCTTTTTTTGTTACCAATAAATCAGCTTTTATCCAAGGCAAAGGCGACCACTACGAACCTATACAACTTAATATAAGTGGCTATTATATACTACTGATTTACCCTCACATTCACATAAATACAGCAAAAGCATACAACGGAGTAAAACCCAAAATACCACTACGTTCATTGCAAAATGATTTGAAGCTACCCATAGAACAATGGAAAAACTATGTTCATAATGATTTTGAGGATTCTGTTTTTATTCAGTTTCCCGAGTTGAAAAAAATAAAGGAGCAGCTTTATTATACAGGAGCTCTATATGCAGCAATGAGTGGAAGCGGCTCTACTGTTTATGGCATTTTTAAAGAAAAAACAGATTTTAAAAATATGTTTAAGGATTATTTTGTTTGGGGGAGTGTTGTTAGTTAGGAGTTAGTTTATGCCTATGTTGACAAAGGGGTGTACGACAAAAATCCGTTTTGATAGGTACCCTTCGACTGGCTTCGGCTAGCTCAGCCACCATCGCTCAGGGTGCGGATGCAGTTCGTTGAGCGGAGCCGAAACGAACGGTAAGGAAATTTGTCGTACACCCTTGACAAAGTAATTTCTTTTCCTTAAAATTGTAAGATGTTAAGGCAAAATAACATCATCTCAATAATAGCTGCCGGATGCTATCTTCTGTTCTTCTCGTGCAAAAACAGCGAAAAAGTTGTACAACACAAGGAACCAATAAAAACAGAAAACGGTATAGCGCTTGCCTCCAATGAAGCGGCCATTATTGCAAAAGTTGTTTCAATAGATGAGCAACGTGACGAATCCGGACCCTGTGCCAAAGCACCATGCTATGCCAACATAAAAATTGAAAGTATCAGTAACAGGGGTAGCCTTTTTCAATTAGATGATATTTCAAACCCTTTACCCGTATATTTTGCTTTCACGCTTTCACCTACTGAAGGGCTTTTTCAGGGAATAAAAACAAATTATCCCGGTCTGAAAATAAATGATAAATTTGAAGCTAAAATACAAAGCCGGCCTGCGTTGGGTGATAAATTCACTTATACTATTTATGGCTATAAAAAAACTAAGCAATAACCACTCAAAACCTTATTACATTGAAAAATAAAATCATTTTTTCAGCCACACTTTTTATTCTTTTCCTCAGCGCTTATTTTTTCTTAGGTACTGATAAAGCAAATACAGTAAAAGTTCCGGGCGATGCCTATTCATTTGGCGATCGTGAGGAGCAAAAAGCCCGGCAGGAATGGGAATGGAAGATGCTTCGCGACCCGGAAACAGGGGAAATTCCAGTAGGAATGCGGGCAAAAGAACTTGCCTTTGCACAGACTTTGCCAAAAGATGCTGAAAATCCGTTTAGGAGCGGACAGGATTTTGTGTTGCAGGGCCCCTACAATATTGGAGGCAGAACCCGAGCTATTGCTGTTGATATCAGCAATGAAAATGTGGTGATGGCAGGAAGTGTTTCGGGAGGATTATACCGCAGCGCTGATGCCGGTAGTACCTGGACAAAAGTGACTTCGCCCACACAATATCTTGGTGTAACTGCTCTTGCACAGGATAAGCGTACCGGTCATACCAACACCTGGTATTACTCTACAGGCGAAGGTTATGGAACATCAGCCAGTGGCAGTGGTGCATTTTACCTGGGTGATGGAATGTTTAAATCAACCGATGGCGGGCTTAACTGGAACCCCATTGCTGCAACTGCCGGTGGTCAGGCTCAGACCTTTACCACCAACTGGCAAGTGCTCTGGAACGTAGCAACGCACCCTAATGATACTGCAGATGTGGTTTTTGCAGCTACTTATGATGCGATCTATCGCTCACTTGATGGAGGGGGTAACTGGTCGGCAGCATTAGCTGGCCCCGGTACTTCAAGCGCTTCCTATTTCACCGATGTTGCCTGCACTTCAACAGGTGTTGCTTATGCCACTTTTAGCAGTGACGGCCCTAAAAAAGGTATCTGGCGCTCACCAGATGGGATTGCACCTTTTGTAAACATAACCCCAAATAATTTTTTTAATGGCACTGATACCATTAGCTGGCCCCAGGTATTTGACCGCACTGTTATGGGGATAGATCCGAATAATGAAAATGTGGTGTACTTTCTTTCTGAAACACCAGGTTTTGGAAAACTGTCGCTCGATTTCCAGGCTGATACCGAATGGGTGTCGTTCTGGAAATATGAATACCTGAACGGCAATGGCGACAGTGCCGGAGGTTTCTGGACCGACCTTTCTCAAAATCTTCCTTTTGACGGAAGTCAGTTTGGAAACATTGTGCTGCAAGGTTCTTATGACATGCTTGTAAAAGTGATGCCAGGAAATTCAAATGTAATTTTTGTTGGTGGCACCAATCTTTACCGCTCCACTGATGGTTTTACATCATCCAATAATACTGCGCAACTTGGTGGGTATGGAATTGGGACAACGCTACCATTTTTCACAGCTTATCCAGGGCATCATGCCGACCAGCACAATGTGTTTTTCCTGCCCTCCAATCCCAATGTGATGTATTCTTCAACAGATGGTGGGGTTTTTAAGACAACTGATTGTCTAGCTCAAAATGTTGCCTGGACATCACTTAATCACGGTTACTATACTACACAGCTTTATACTGTTGCTATTGATCATGGAACAAGCGGAAGCCATGTGGTGACAGGAGGTTTTCAGGACTATGGGTCATGGTGGACCAATTCTGCTGATCCCATGGCTTCATGGACTTTTCCTTCATCAGGAGACGGCTCTTATTGTGCCGTTGCCGATGGAGGAGGCACCTATTATTACAGCCAACAGCAGGGAAAAATGATGAAAGCAACGTTGGATAACAATGGTTCTGTAACAGCATTCAGACGCTTTGACCCGATTGGGCCAACAAAAAATGATTATCAGTTCATTAATCCCTTTGTGCTTGATCCTGCTGATAATACTATTCTTTACCTCAGTGAAGGTGAGAATCTATGGCGCAACAACGACTTAGGTTCTATCACTCTTGACGGTTCGTGGGATACTATCAGCACCGGGTGGACAAAATATTCATGGCACCTGCCCGATACCACCATGAATATAATTGCACTGGCAGCTTCAAAAAATTCACCACACCGGCTTTATTTTGGTACGGACAAAAAGAAAGTATATAAAATGGATAATGCACACACCGGTGATCCAACTCCGGTTGAAATTACTGCCTCCAGCATGCCGGGTGCAGGCTATGTATCCTGCATAGCTGTTGACCCGCGTGATGCTGACAAAGTAATGGTGGTTTTTTCCAACTATAAAGTGTATAGCATTTATTATTCAGAAGATGCTGGCACAACCTGGAAAAAGGTTGCCGGCAACCTTGAACAGAATTCAACTGGTTCTGGTAATGGCCCTTCCATCCGCTGGGCAACTATTTTACCTGTTCCGGACGGAACAATTTATTTAGTTGGCGCCAGCACAGGCTTGTATGCTACGGATACACTTGTTGCAGATGCAACTGTTTGGGTTCAACAAGGTACTAATAGCATAGGAAATGCTGTTGTGAACATGATCGATGGCCGGGAATCAGATGGGTTTGTGGCTATTGCTACACACGGAAACGGAGTTTATACCACCAACTACACTTCAGCGCAGGAAATTACCGGAATAAAAGAAAATCAATGGTCCAATGTAAATGTTCAATGGTCAATTTATCCTAACCCTGCGAGAGAAAATGCAACAGTTGAATTTGAACTTGCTAAAAATTCCAAAACTACTCTTGTTCTGTATGATGAAATGGGAAGGTTGTCACAAACGATAATTAGCAAAAACATAACTTCAGGAAAACACCAGGTACAGCTCAACACCTCAGGACTTGCAAACGGTATTTATTATTGTAGCCTGACCACCGTAAATAGCGATGGCGAAAAGAAAGAAACCAGAACTCTGGTAATAGGGAAGTAACCTACTTCGACTGAATGAGTTTGCAAAAACCAGCGAACTCATTCAGTCAGTATTACTGATTTTTCCCCTGTAAACTTGTGACCAAAATCATTTACCCGGTAAGTTTTTCGTACTAATTTTGGAAAAAAAAATCAGTTGAAAACACATTCTATACTTCGGCTAAATGAGGCTTCGGTGAGTTCAGCCGAACCGTACAGGTTGTCTATTGTAATTATACTTTTCTTTATTTTCCGTTTGGATGCTTATAGTCAAACTACTTCAACAGCTGACACGGCAATAACACTCATAACTTCGATACTCAATGATGGAACAAAAATATGGGGAACACTACATGAGGAAAGAGTAAATGAATTTATTGTTTTTGATTTCAATTTGGGTGAAGTTCGAATTGCGAAAAATGATGTAAAAAGTGAAGAAAGGCAAAAAATTGAAACAGCCGTTATCATTGAAACAATCAATAATTCTTCCTACTTTGGTTTGATCACCGGAGTAACGGCTAAAACGTTGATAATGAAGTCGACCTTAATAGGTACTTATGAAATTCAATCAAACACCATTTCAAAAATTACCTTATCAGGTTCTTATATTAACAAAAGAGGGGGAAACTGGTTTTCAAATCCCAATGCTACACGTTATTTTTTTGCACCCAGTGCAATTCCATTAAAAAAGAGGGAAGGATATTACCAAAATGCTTATGTGCTGGCTAATTCGGTTAACATTGGCCTGACAGACAACATAACCTTTGGTGGAGGAGTTGTTATTCCATTGCTTTTTTATGTAACACCTAAAATTTCCTATCCTGTTCATAAGAACTTATACTTGGGTGCAGGTATTTTATTTACTCAATCATTTATCACAGGTTTTAACCTGAGTGCCGGAATTGGATATGGGCTCATAACGGTTGGTAATGGCGAACACAATATAACTCTGGGCTCGGGTTATGGTTATGGGAAATTTGACAGTAGTTACAAAGCTACTCCAAAGCCAATTGTAACAGTAAACGGAATGACACGGATCGGGAAAAGACTTTCATTGGTAACGGAAAACTGGCTTATTCCACGCGCAAGTTACAATGTGGAACATACTACTTATGATCCCAATGGGATGCCATATACCGAAATGGTTCCTGTAAAGAAAAATTTTTATACACTTGCAGGCTCATTAGGCTTAAGAATTATGCCTGGTATAAAAACGAGTGTTGATTTTTCTGTAGTGGGAATCAGAACTAATCCAAATGAAAATTATATCTTTTTACCTTATCTGGATTTTGTTTATAAGTTTAATTAGCATACATCTTTCCCAAGTAAAGATTTTAAAATAACTTCCGCAAAAGAAATATGATTCATTTTCAAATTGCCACCCACAGTCTTCGACAAACTCTGACTGACCGCGCGCGAGTCATATTTGCGTGGATTGAGGAAGTTATTTTGAAAACTTTACCAAGGCAGATGGCTCTAACTTACTATTGCTAACAGAACGTTATACTTCTCGCCTCTTTTTTCACTTCTGTGCAATCTTTAACAGGAGCAGTGCCAGAAAGGCAAATATAAAATTAGGAACCCAAACGGCAATCAGAGGTGAAACTAAGCCGCTGGCTGCGAAAGTAGTGCTTACCTGCATAAACATAATAAATGTAAAGCTGATAAAAATCCCCAGACCAATATGCATCCCCACTCCTCCCCTGATTTTTCGGCTGGCAATGGAAACGCCAATCAGTGTTAAAATAAAAGTAGCGAAAGGGAAAGATATTCTGCGGTATTTTTCTATTTCATAAAATTCAATATTATCAGAGCCTTTTAAATGTTCTGCTTCAATATATTCATTGAGTTCATTATAATCCATTGTTTCAATGGTATTATCCTTACGACCAAATTCTTTGGGTGTAAAACCAAGCACAGTATCAAACTTTATCCCTTTTTTGATAGTTTCATCCATTCCTCTGATCTCACGGATATAATAATTATTTATTGACCAACAGTTTTTTATGCTATCCCAGGCAATGTTTTCTGCCATTAATTTATAATCGAGCCGGCCATTGTTAAAATGCTCTATGGAAAATTTATAGCCGGTATTGGTTTGAATAGTATAACTTTCTAAATAAATATAATTTCCGGGCGTAATTTGCTTATGAATGTTTCTATCACGATTATAAAATTCATTACGTACATATCTGTCCTCAAACTGAATACGTTTTTTAGTTGCATGAGGTATTACAAAATTATTAAGGTAGAGCGACAGCACTGCAATAACAACAGATGACAGCATGTAGGGAAAGAGCAAACGGGTATAGCTCACCCCACTGCTCAAAATAGCCACAATCTCTGTACGTGTAGCCATTTTTGAAGTAAACAGTATTACTGTAATAAATGTAAAAAGGGGGCTAAAAAGATTAACAAAATAGGGAATAAAATTAAAATAGTAATCTACAATAATGGCTTTCAGGGGTGCTTCTTTTCCAATAAAATCATCAATTTTTTCAGATATATCAAACACCACCACAATAAGGATGATGAGTGTCATTGAAAAAAAGAAGGTTCCTAAAAACTTCCGAATAATATATAGGTCTAATAGTTTCAAAAATAACAACGAATTACGCCCTTCGACTTACTTCGACTCCGCTCAGTACAAGTCGCTCAGGGTGACACGAATAATGAATGGAGTTCAAATTCTAAATTCTAAATCTTACTAATTCCGAACTACCGGCTTCCGACTAAAGCCTGTTATTCATCTGTTTCACCATTTTATCTTTCCATTCTTTGAAAGAGCCGGCAATAATCTGGTTTCGTGCTTCACCAGCAAGCCACAGAAAAAATGCCAAATTATGAATACTGGCAATTTGAGCACCCAACAATTCCTGTGAATGTATCAGGTGACGAAGATATGCTTTTGAATATTCTTTGTCAACATAAGCAGTACCATTTTCATCCAACGGAGAAAAATCATTTTTCCATTTTTCATTTTTTATATTCAGCATACCATGCTGAGTATAAAGTAGTCCATGGCGGGCATTTCGTGTAGGTAATACACAATCAAACATATCAATTCCCAATGCAATACTTTCGAGGATATTTACAGGTGTTCCAACCCCCATTAGGTAACGGGGCTTATTGGAAGGAAGTATATCACATACTACTTCCGTCATTGCATACATTTCCTCAGCCGGCTCCCCCACGGACAAGCCCCCAATAGCATTACCTTCACGGTTTTGTTCAGCAATAAATTCAGCTGACTTTTTTCTCAAATCACTGTATACACTGCCTTGTACAATGGGAAAAAGGGTTTGTGAATAGCCATATTTTCCTTCGGTTTCATCAAAACGGTTGCAACAACGTTTTAACCAGCGATGTGTCATTTCCATTGACTTTTTAGCATAGCTGTATTCACATGGATAAGGCGTACATTCATCAAACGCCATGACGATGTCAGCACCAATAATACGTTGTATGTCTATTACTCCTTCCGGAGCAAAAAAGTGTTTGCTACCATCAATATGAGAAGTAAATCTGGCACCTTCCTCAGTAAGTTTACGCTGCCCCGATAATGAATATACCTGGTACCCGCCACTATCTGTTAGTATAGGCCTGTTCCATCCATTAAACTTGTGCAATCCACCAGCCTGTTCAATAGTATGGAGTCCGGGACGGAGATATAGATGGTAAGTATTTCCTAAAATGATTTGTGCTTTTATATCATCTTTTAATTCTCTCTGGTGAACGGCCTTTACGGTTCCTGCTGTACCAACAGGCATAAAAATAGGTGTTTGAACAGCCCCATGGTCAGTAATGAGTTCTCCAGCACGTGCTTTACTATTTTTATCGGTATGTAAGATACTAAATTTCATATTTTTATTACTCTATACCGAAACAATCCTGAC